>JANLTD010000713.1:0-14243 GCA_031362765.1 Acidobacteriota bacterium
GGACGCGAGTTTATTGAAGATGCGCGGGACGAAAAACTCAAAGCCAACCCGAATCTGAAAGAATATGTTCTCGGTTTTGACCTCAAAAACGCCTCGTTTATCGCCGGACAAAAGCCGGATATAAAAGTTGTCGCGTGGAATTATGACGAAAAAGCCAGAGAGCAATACAAAGGTTATATTTCCAGCCGCGGAACCAATATTTTCTATCTGGCTGAAAATAAACCGATTGAGCCACCAACGCTTTACGGAATTATCGGCGGGGTTTCGGATTACAGCGGAACACAGTTGGATTTACGCTTTGCCGCCAAAGATGCCGAAGATATGTTTCAGGCAATTCAAGTCGGCGGAAAAAACTTGTTCGGCGTAGAAAAGGTCAAACTCAAATTACTTTCTACAAATGGAAAGGACGGCTCAATTCTGCCGACCAAAGAGAATTTCAAAAAGATTTTTGAGGAATTTGCCAAAGAGGCCAAGCCGAATGACATCTTGTTTGTTTATCTATCAGGACACGGCACGACGCTCAATTTCGGCAGTGATACCTATTATTATTTGACTCAGGACGCAACTACTTCCAACAAGGAAACCTTGAGTAAGGACAGCCAGTTGCTCGCTAGTTCAACTATCAACAGTGAAGAATTAACCCAATGGCTCAAAGCGATTGATGCAAAAAAACAAGTCTTGATTTTGGATACCTGTGCGGCGGGAGCGTTTGGTGAAGGCTCAAAAATTGTCGAAAAGAAGGGCCTTTCGGCAGATGCCAAAAGAGCGATTGAGCGGATGAAAGACCGCATCGGTTTTCACGTTTTGATGGGCAGTGCTTCGGATGCGGTTTCATATGAAGCCTCGCAATATGGACAAGGGCTTCTGACCTATTCACTTTTGCAAGGAATAAAAGGCGCGGCTTTAGATGCTGGCGGACAAGTTGATGTCAGCAAATTATTCAACTATGCGGCGGATACCGTCCCGAATTTAGCCAAAAACATCGGCGGAATCCAACGCCCCGAATTAAGAAACGGCGGACCGAGTTTTGCCATTGGTTTATTGAAGGAAACTAAAGACAAAGAACAAATTCCGCTGGCTAATGTTAAGCCGATAATCTTGCGTCCAAATCTGCAAAATGAAAAACTGAAATTCGACAGCTTAAAATTAGCCAAACTGTTAGCCGAAAATTTGGACGAAGCTAGTCAAGTAATTACGCGCGGAGATGATTCGGCAAAAATCGTCTTTGTTGATACGGACGAGATGCCGAATGCCATTCTTCCCGCCGGAACATACATAATCGAGGGCGATATTATCAAAATAACTATCAATCTAGTCATTGATGAGAATATTGTTAAAACAATTCAGGTGGAGGGAAATAAAAATAACTTGACTGAATTTGTGAAAATAATTGTTGAGAAAATCTTAAATGAATCTGGAAATTTGGTTAAAAAGTAAAACACCCAATAATGTTCAAGATTCCACGTAAATATTTAGTTGAAGAATATAGGCTTTTTGTCCCAATCGGGTTTGAATGGGAAGCAATCGAAACAATTACTATAAACGACGGTGTCGAACATCGAGTTTATTTAGATTCCTCTGTTCTAATAACCCAAAGCGACAGCTAAAAATTATTATTATTCTCTTTCAAAATCGAGCAAGTCATTATTCTGAAATTCGGAGCCTGGAACTTGGAACTTGTTCCGTTTCTGAGATATAATCCGTCTGTTCCCTGAACTTTTTTCAAAAGATACCCCCAATCATTTTGCAAGGCGATTCTTATTGTCGCAAGTGGTTTTTGCGCGTTCGCCGGTTTGTCGAAAAATATTGCATATTTGTGAAAAGACAGGAGAAACTATGGGCGATAAAAATGTTACAAGCGCAACGGACGATCATCAGATGCGGCAGTTTACAAAAGCCGTTTTGAACGATTTGCAAGCTCTCGAAAAAATGCTTGGCGAAGGGGGCATGGAATCGGACGCGCTAAGAATCGGCGCCGAGCAGGAAATGTTTTTGATTGATTCGTCGTTTCATCCCGCGCCGCTCGCGATGGAAATTATGGAGACGGCCAAAGACGGACGATTAACGACCGAAATCGGACGGTTCAATCTCGAAGCGAATCTAACGCCGCTCGCATTTAAGGGCGATTGTTTGCGAAAGCTGGAGACCGAGCTCAACGAAATGATCGGCATTGTCAAAAACGCGGCGAAACAATTTGGCGGCGACACGGTTTTGTGCGGGATTTTGCCGACGATTCAATTGTCGGACTTGAAAGAAGAAAACCTCACGCCGAATCCGCGCTATCTGGAAATGAACCGCGTTTTAACCGCGCTCCACGGCGAAGAGCGCATCGTTCACATCAAAGGTCTGGACGAAATGAAACTTCACGTGCAAGACACTTTTACCGAGTTTTGCAACACGAGCTTTCAAATTCATCTGCAAGTTTCAAATACCGAATTTGCCCGATATTACAATTGGGCGCAAGCGGTCACCGCGCCTGTTTTGGCTTCGGCGGTCAATTCGCCGCTGCTTCTCGGTCATCGTTTGTGGCACGAAACGCGGCTCGCGCTTTTTCAGCATTCGACCGACGAACGCTCGACCGTTCAGCAGGAACGAAGCCGTCCGGCACGTGTCACGTTCGGCAGAGATTGGGTCAAAGATTCGATCGTCGAGATATTTCACGAAGATGTCGCGCGTTTTCGCATCATTCTGACACGCGAATTAAAGGAAAATTCGCTCGAAACTCTGAGGCAGGGAAAAATTCCGCGTCTTCACGCGTGGCGGATGCACAACGGCACGATCTGGCGTTGGAACCGCGCCTGCTATGGCGTAATGAACGACAAGCCTTCCTTACGCATCGAAGCCCGATATTTGCCCGCAGGTCCGACGGTTGCCGATGAAATGGCAAATTCTGCTTTCTTTTTGGGTTTGATGATGGCGCTGCCGGAAGAATACGGCGATGTCACGGAAAGAATATCGTTTGACGCCGCGAAAACCAATTTTTTCACGACGGCACGTTACGGTTTGAAATCGCAGATCGAATGGTTCGACGGGAAAACTTATCGAGCGCAAAAATTAATTTTAGAAGAATTGCTGCCGCGTGCACGCCGCGGTTTGCAAATGGTGAATATTGACGAGGCCGACATCGAAAAATATCTGGGAATTTTGGAAGATCGCGTTTCGCAGGAAAAAACCGGCGCGCAATGGATGCTCGATTCGCTTTCCGCGATGCACAAAGACGCAAAACCGAATATTCGAATGCGGACGCTGACGGCCGCAATGCTCAAAAATCAGGAAACCGGGGAACCGGTTCATAAGTGGAGTTTAGCGGAAATCGCAGAAAAAAGCGATTGGATCGACAATTATCGAACGGTCGAGCAATTTATGTCGCGCGACCTGTTCACGGTGCGTCCCGAAGATGTGATTGATCTGGCGGCGAATCTGATGGACTGGAAACACGTTCGCCACGTTCCGGTCGAAGACGCCGACGGAAATCTCGTCGGTGTGGTTTCGCACCGCGATCTGCTTAAACTTTTTGCCGTGCGCTGCGAGAATACTACTGACGAGATAATTGTTAAGGACGTTATGCAAACCGATCTGATCACCGTCACAACCGAAACCAAAACTATCGATGCGCTCTATCTGATGCGCGAAAAAAACATCGGTTGTTTGCCGGTCGTCAAAGACCGCCAGCTCGTCGGATTAATCACGGCGCACGATTTTCTGACCGTTTCAACACGGCTTTTCGAGGAGCGATTAAAGGAACAATCAAACTAAAGACGCGTTTTATCAGCAAATTTTATCCTTTCATCACAAATCTATTTAAAAATGTAAATTTGTGATATTCAATAGAGCTATCACGCCACTGATGAAAGAAAATATCTATTGAAAAAGGAGAAAGATGAAAAAAGTTTTGATGATCCCTTTATTTGCAATATTCGCGCTTTGCGTATCAGCCCAGGAAAATCCTTCGTTAGAAATCGCAAAAAACACCTTAAAAGCCCACGGCGGAGAAAAACTTGTTCAGATGAAAACCATGGTTATTCGTGGAACGGGAACCGTTACGCAGCCCGGTGGAATTCAAATAATTCCGGTAACTTTTGCGATCGTCTTATCAAATGAACAATACAGATTTGACCTTAATGGGGCGCCGGTCTTTAATTTCAAACAAATTTCCGACGGGAAAACGACTTTTTCTTCAATGGAAGGAGTTAGTCTTCCGCCGATCAATTTGATCGGATTACCGGTTTTGGCAAAAATTGGCGAAAAGGGTTTTGTCGTGTTGGATCTGCCGGAGAAATTGAAGAAAAAGAAAGGCTTTCGCGTAACCACGGCGGACGGCACTTACACGGATTTTATCATTGACGAAAAAACCTCGCTGGTCAAAGAATACCGGTCAACCTATAAAGTGAATGGACGCGAGGCAACAACGGTGGTCGAGATCGATAAATATCGCAACGTTGACGGGGCAATAATAAATGAAAAATTTTCGCAACGGCTCGAAATCGGTCAATTTTCCTCGTTCGGAGAATTTAATGCCAAAGAAATGATGGTTAACGGGAAGATCGATGGGGATGTATTTTCAATACCGTAAAAGACTGATTTGACAAGATTCTTTAAATTCTCCTTAAATGATAAGATTTGTTGCTCTAAATCTAAATTTGCAGTTAAATAAAAAAATGACCGAAGAACCGCTGATAAATCGCAAATGGGTGAAATGGATCGCGATTTGGGCAACCTGGACGTTGTTCGGATTATTTTTCACCAGCCAGTTTGCCTTACAAAATCAACTTTCAAAAAATCCGGTACCGTTTTGGCAAATCCTCGTGTGGCAGATGGTTTCGGGCTACGTCTGGTTTGCGCTGAGTCCGCTGATCTTGTGGCTGACACAAAAATTTCCGTTTGAAGCGGGAAAATGGCGGAGATCTTTGATGGTCCATCTTTTTGCCGGCGTCATCGTCGCTTTTTTTCAACAAGCGGTTGATACATTTTTTCTCACAAAACTCGGTTATCCGCCGAATCGCCAGTTTCCGAGTTTTCTTGAAGCTTACCAATATTTTATCTTTATCAATCTGCACTTGAGCATTCTGATCTACTGGGGCGTGGTCGGCATCAAATCGGCGTTCAGCTATTATCAAAAATATCGCGAACGCGAGCTTATCACGTCAAAACTCGAAGCGCGTCTGGCAACTTCGCGCCTCCAGGTTTTGAAAATGCAGCTCCATCCGCATTTTCTTTTCAACACGCTGAATGCGATTTCCGAATTGATTCACAAAGACCCGGAATCAGCAGAAAGAATGATCGGCGATTTGAGCGATTTGCTTCGTTTGTCGTTTGAGAAGCTCGAAGTCCAGGAAATTTCGCTTAAACAGGAGCTCGAATTTTTGAGAAAATATCTGGAGATCGAACAAATGCGGTTTCACGACCGTTTGGTAGTCGAGATGAAAATTTCGCCCGAGACTCTGGACGCAAGCGTGCCGAATATGATTCTGCAGCCGTTGGTTGAAAATGCCATCAAACACGGCATCGCGCCGCGTTCGACAGGCGGAAAGATCCAAATCGGCGCGATTCGAAATAACGGAAGTTTAGAACTCAGCGTGTCAGATAACGGCATCGGCGTCCCGTTCAATGATTTGGAAAATCTCCCCGAAGGCGTCGGACTTTCGAACACGCGCCAGCGATTGAAACATCTTTACGGCGACGGACATAAATTTGATTTGGTGAACGCTGAAAAGAGCGGTTTGCGGGTAAATTTGACGATTCCGTTTCGAGAATTGGAAGAGTTTAAAAGTGAAAAGGTGAAAAAGTGAAAAGGTGAAAAAGTTTGGGCACATTAATAATATGCAACTTTTTCACTTTTACCCTTTTTCACTTTTTCACTTTTTCACTTTGTTATATGAAGATCAGAACCCTGATTGTTGATGATGAACCGCTGGCGCGTGAGCGTGTCAGGCGATTTCTACGTGATGAAGCGGATGTCGAGATCCTCGGCGAATGCGGCAACGGTGCGGAAGCGATCAAAACCATCAAAAGCGAAAAGCCCGACCTCGTCTTTCTCGATATTCAAATGCCCGAAAAAAACGGCTTTGAAGTCATCAAATCGCTCGACGCAAAAATGCTTCCGACCGTGATTTTCGTAACGGCTTATGACCAGTATGCGCTTCAGGCATTTGATGCGTGCGCACTCGATTATCTCTTAAAACCCTTCAACCGCGAGCGTCTGAACCGCGCCGTGACGCGGGCTCGTGAAATTATCGAAAGCAAAAAGCGCGGAAAGATGGACGAACGGCTGGCTTCGTTGATCGCCGATCTGAAAACGGAGAAAAAATATCTCGAAAGGCTGGTCGTCAAATCAGTCGGACGCGTTTTCTTTTTGAGAATTGACGAAATTGATTGGATCGAAGCCGCCGGAAACTATTTGAAACTTCACCTTGGACGCGAATCGCATCTGATCCGCGAAACGATGAATTCGCTCGAAGCCAAACTCAATCCCGACAAATTTTTGCGAATTCACCGCTCAACGATCGTCAATATTGACCGCATCAAAGAACTTCACCCAATGTTCAGCGGCGATTATTCGGTGATCTTAAGAAACGGCGCGGAATTAACCTTGAGCCGCAATTTCCGCGAAAGATTTCTCGAGCTTTTTGAGAATCAGACCTGAAAAAATTCCAAGTTGGAGCTTTTCTTAAAACCGGTTTTAAAACTAAGAAATGGGACGCGGATGAACACGGATTAAGCGGATTTTCGCGGATTTCTTTTTTTAAAACTTGCGAAAATCCGCGTCTCGTGTCGTATCTTTTCTTTCAATCTCAACTCTTCCAACAACTTTTTCGAGCTTGAAACTTGGAACTTGGAACTTCGAACCTGGAACCTGAAACTTGGAATTTGGAACTCATCCCTCATCCCTCATCCCTCATCCCTTGTCTTTCATCACTTCCCTTTTCGTTTCGTCACAAAACTGTTTTCAAATAAAACCAAATCAATTAACTTCATAATTGAAATAAATTCATCCGTTCGGAGTTATTATGTCGAATAAAACCAAATTTAATATTCTGTTTCTGCTCTGTTTTTCGATCATTATCGCGTGGCGAAGTTACGTGATCGTGATCGGCTAGAAATTGACTGCAAACAAACAGGCTTACCGGGCGCAGGCGGCACGGCAACAGATTGTGTGGATTGGCTGAAAGAGAACAGGACAGAACGCTGCTCACACGATTGCCGTCGCGCCCGACCAATATATTTTTCGGCAATATTTTTTCCGTTCGTTTAAGTTTCATATTTAACGACTTCGGGTTAAGAAATGGCAAAGCGCGGTCGAATCAGGTGGGTAAAAGCAAATTATTCAATGTTTTTTCATGCGATCCTCGTATCATTGATAATCATTCGCCAAACTCACGCGCCGATCTTTTCTTAACCCGAACCCAAAAAATTCAAAAAGGAAAACAATGAGAAAATTTCTGGCATTAATTCTACTTTTATTCATTCTTGCGGGCGTTCCGGCGAATGCTCAAACCAAATCTAAAAACAATAAACCAAATTCGACCGCCGCTGTTTCGACTGCCGCCAGATTCGGCAACACGGACGGCATTACCGCCGCGCAGCTCAGAAACTATCTCGAATTTATCGCGTCGGACGAACTCGAAGGGCGCGACACGCCTTCGCGCGGACTCGACATCGCGGCGATGTATATTGCCGATCATTTAAGATCCTGGGGCATCAAACCGGCGGGCGATAACGGCAGTTACTTTCAAAAATTCCCTTTAAGACGCAGCCGGATTGACACAGCCGGAACAAGGCTGCAATTGAATAATCAATCTTTTACTTATGGCGAAGATTTTCTGTCAAGCTTTAATCCGGCGACGATTTCAAATAGTCAAATCGTTTATGCAAGTCACGGATGGTTTATCAAATCGAAAAATATTGATGCTTATCAAGGTATTGATGTCAACGACAAAATCGTCGTCGTCGCCAATAATTTACCGAAAGGCGTGACCTTTAACGATTTACAGGGCAACCAAGGCGAAGATTGGATGTCGCCCGCATTTTACGCGCAGACGAAGGGCGCGCGGGCGGTGATCATTTTCGGCAATTACAACAATCTCGCCAATTGGCAAGGCACAAAATGGAATCAGACCGAAAAAGGCGGACTCGAATTCGGAAAACCGCAAAATCAAATCACAATTCCGACCATTACAGCCAGCCCGCGCCTCATAAGTGCGCTCTTTTTCGGCGAAAAAGCAAACGGTAACATTGTTTATACCAAAGGAATCACGCAGGATTTTGCCGAACCTTTTGATTTGAAACCGACCAAAAAGATAAATTTATCGGTCGCCGTCAAAACCGAAGAAACTCATTCGCAAAACGTCGTCGGAATTCTGGAAGGAAGCGACGCGGTTTTGAAAAATGAATATGTCGCGATCGGCGCGCATTACGATCACGTCGGCACAAACCCGTTTTCCTTCAATGACGACAAGATCTGGAACGGCGCGGACGACGACGGTTCGGGAACGGTTTCGGTTCTCTCGATCGCCGAGGCGTTTTCAAAGGGCGCGACGCGCCCGAAACGCTCGATCCTTTTTATCTGGCACGCGGGCGAGGAAAAAGGTTTGTGGGGCAGCGAATATTTTACCGATAATCCGACCGTCCCGATCACTTCGATCATTACTGAACTCAATATTGATATGATCGGACGCGCCCAGCAAACGGGCGACGAAAACCCGACCAACAAACTCTTGCCGAAACAAGGCGAGGTTTTCCTGATCGGTTCGCGGATGATGAGCACCGAGCTCGGCGATTTGAGCGACGCGACCAATAAGTCTTTTTTGAATATGAGTTTTAACTTCAAATATGACGACCCGAAAGACCCCGAACAGTTTTTTTATCGCTCGGATCATTTCAACTATGCGCGCAAAGGCGTGCCGATCATTTTTTATATGGACGGCAACCACGCCGATTATCATCAGCCGTCGGATTCGATCGAAAAGGTCGATTTCGCCAATATGGAAAAAATTGCGCGAACGATCTTTGCGACCGGCTGGCAACTTGCAAACCGCCCGACGCGTCCGACAGTTGATAAACCTTTAAAGCTCGACGGAAATTAAATATTGCTTATGAAAAACCTTTGCGCTTTAGTTTTGACTTTGATTTGCGGCGTGTTTTCAATTTTTGCGCAATCGAAAACCGTTGCATTCGTCGGCGTGAACGTGATTCCGATGGACAAAGAACGTGTTTGGATGAATCAAACCGTCCTGGTGCGTGGCGGCATCATCGTCGAGCTCGGCGGCAAGGTGAAAATCCCGAAAGACGCGCTTAAAATTGACGGCAAAGGAAAATATTTGATTCCCGGGCTCGTTGATATGCACGCACATCTGCTCTCGGATGAAGCCTTGCCCGATTCGCTCGCGCCTGACGAATTGAAAGTAATGATCGCCAACGGCGTGACGACGATTCGCCTGATGATCGGCACGCCCGAACATCTGATCTTAAGAAAACAATCGGCAAATCAGGAAATCATTGCGCCGACGATTTACGCGGCCAGTCCGCAATTTTCAGGCAAAAGTTTCGGCGATATATTTAACGGTTATGTCGTCACCAATGAAGAACAAGCGCGTGACGCTGTCCGCAAGGCAAAAGCGGACGGTTACGATTTTATAAAATTGACGTTTTTTATTTCGCGCGTCGTTTATGATGCCGTGATTGATGAAGCCGCAAAGCAAAATATCCGCGTCATCGGACACGTTGACCGCCAAGTCGGTTTGATGCGAGCCTTTGAAGCACGGCAGCAAATCGAACACCTCGATGGTTATTTTGAAGCAATGCTTCCGCCGAATTCGGATTTGAAAGGTTCAACTTCCGGCGTTTTCGTTTGGCAACCGAAGGCGTGGGAAAGTCTCGATGTTTTAGATGTGGCGAAAATACCTGAGCTCGCCCGCAAAACGGTCGCCGCCAATCCGTTCGCGTGTCCGACGCTGACGTTTTTGAAATCGTCCTTCGGTACGGGTTCAACCGATGAGGAAGTCAGGGCGCGCGCCGGTGACAGGTTTTACCCGCCGAAGATCCGCAAAGAGCTCGACGCGCCGCGCCATCGTTTCTGGGAAAATCCGCCTTCCGCTGACCGTCGCGCAAAATACGTTGATTATCGAAACAGATTGACGAAAGCGATCTATGATGCGGGCGGCCATATCTTAGCGGGTTCCGATTCGCCCGATTGGCTGCTGCTTTACGGTTTTACGCTTCACACGGAAATGAAAAATCTGACCGAAGCCGGACTTTCAAATTACGCCGCGCTCGAATCCGCAACGCGCAATCCCGCGCTCTTTTTCGGCACGATCGCACAAACCGGCACGATCGAAAAAGGCAAAAAGGCCGATCTCGTTCTGCTCGATGCCAATCCGCTCGAAAATATTTCGAACACTGAGCGGCGCACGGGCGTAATGCTGAACGGAAAATATTACACGCAAATTGAGTTAAACAAATGGCTTGATGAAATCGCGGAGAGATTTCAGAAAGTTCCTATCGGAGTCGCTAAATAAAGGAGTTTGCAGTTTTGAAAAAAATTATGTTCTTTTCCGTGATTTTGTTGGCGATAGCGGGACAAATTCAGGCGCAGGATCTATCGAAAGAGGCAAAAGCTATTGAAGCAGTCGAAAAACTTGGCGGAAAAATTGAATATGATACGGCGAATAGAACGGTCGTCAAAATTGATTTGCACGAAACGAAAATTACTGATGCCGATTTGAAAAATCTTGAAGTTTTCGGCGATCTCCAATGGCTTGATCTACGGATTACGACCATCGGCGACGAAGGCGTTGCGCATCTCAAAGGGCTTAAAAAACTGATGTTCTTGAATCTCTTTCGAACAAATTTATCGGACAAAGGTTTGGCAAAACTGCGGAGTCTGACCAATCTCGAAACGCTGCTTATCGGCAGAACAAAGATTACTGATGATGGGTTGAAAAATATAAAGAACTTTTCAAAATTAATTAAATTGAGTCTTTTTCGGACAGAGATTACCGATGCCGGATTAAAACATCTCGAAAAATTAACGTCGCTTGAAAGCTTGTTAGTGAGCGGTTCGAAAATAACCGAAGAAGGCGCGAAATCGCTTCAAAAAGTTTTGCCGAAACTTAGTTTTAGCGAACAAACGTAGGCAAAAAGATGAAAAAATTTTCCCTGCGTTTATTCGGAACAAATGATAGCTAAGGTATGGGCTTTGATCGCTCGACTCTGCCAAAGCCGACACCGGCTCTCGCATTGCCGATGATTCTTCGACAATTGACCCGGCTATATTACAAATTATTTGAGATCACCATCCACGAAGTTACACGCATTGGAAACACGAAGATTTTTTTTGAAACATTTATTGCCCTTGATCGGTTTAGTTTTAACTAATCCGCGACTTTTTTTGGACAGGGATAAGATCTTCGTGTGCCTTTCTGGATATTTTCTTTATTTCAAATAATCTCTATTGTACCGAGGATGAATAGAAACGAATGGTTAATTCAACAAAATAGATTTGCTGAAGAATGTTTTTTCGCGGTCAAAATGCAACCTGACAAGCCGAAAACTCGTTTATCCGCGCAGCGAAAGCAATCCAAATCAGCTAAAATTTAAGGAGATTTTTATAATGTTACGACACAAAATTTTAAGTGCAGTTTTACTTTATACGGTTTTATTTTCAAGCGCGGCCTTCGGACAGGCGCCCGCGCTGAAGGTTTATGAAGCGCCGAAAGAAACAATTGAGAAAATCAAGGAAGAAGGCTTGAAAAATTCTCAGGTGATGCAGACACTTTCGTATCTGGCGGACGTGATCGGCGGACGTTTGACGGGTTCGCCTTCGATGAAACGCGCCAATGAATGGACGCGCGAAAGAATGGCAAAATGGGGAATGCAAAATGCAAAACTCGAATCGTGGGGACCATTCGGACGCGGCTGGTCGCTGAAAGGTTTTACGGCACAGGTCACGTCGCCGCAACTGATTCCCGTTATTGCATATCCGAAAGCGTGGTCGCCTTCGACAAAAGGCGTGGTCACCGGCGAAATTGTCTTGTTTGAAGCCAAATCTGATGCCGATTTTGAAAAATATAAAGGCAAATTAAAAGGAAAAATCGTGTTGGTTTCGCATCTGCGGCCTTTGAAAGGATTAGATAAGCCGCTTTTATCGCGTTCCTCGGATGAAGATCTGTTGAAAATGGCAAACGCGCCGGCACCTGACAAAGACAAAGATCCGAACGGATTTACGCCCGAAATGATCAAGAATTTCTTAAATTTCTTCAATCAGCAGGCGCGTCAGATGAAATTTCTGATGGACGAAGGCGCGGCCGTGATGATTGACAACAGCAACAGTGGAAGCGGCGGCACGCTTTTTGTGCAAGGCGCGAGCTTGAGTCTCGAATTTCCGATGACTATCAAATCCATTGAAGATTATTTCAATGATCCCGCGTCGCAACCGCAGCGCAAAGGCGCCGACGCATATATGATGCCGCAGGTGACGATGGCAACCGAAGATTATAATCGTCTCGTCAGAATGATCCAATTCGGCGAAAAACCAACGATGAGCGTTGGCATCAACGCCCAATATCACGACGACGACCCGATGAGCTACAACACGGTTGCCGAAATTCCGGGCACTGATCCGAAACTCAAAGACGAAATTGTGATGCTCGGCGGCCATCTCGATTCGTGGCATTCTTCGACCGGCGCAACCGACAACGGTGCCGGCGTCGCGGTCGCGATGGAAGCCGCGCGGATCATCATTGCATCCGGATTAAAACCGCGCCGAACGATTCGGGTAGCGCTTTGGTCGGGCGAAGAACAAGGCATTTTCGGCTCGTCAAATTATGTCCGGCAGCATCTCGGCGAGTTGAAGGACGGCAAACTCATCAAAGGCGCAGACTACGATAAACTTTCGGCTTATTACAATCTCGACAACGGTACAGGCAAAATTCGCGGCGTTTACTTGCAAGGCAACGCTTTGGTTAAGCCGATCTTTGAAACCTGGCTGGCACCATTCGCCGATCTAGGCGCCAAAACTCTGACGCTTGCAGACACCGGCGGCACAGATCATTTATCATTCGACGCGGTTGGTATTCCGGGTTTCCAGTTTATTCAGGACACGATCGAATACAGCACCCGAACGCATCATTCAAACCAGGACAATTTCGACCGCATCCAGGCCGATGATATGAAACAAGCCTCGACAATTATGGCCGCATTTGTCTATCAAACGGCGATGATGGACGAAAAACTGCCGCGCAAAGCGATGAAATAATTATATTCAAGTTGCGCGATAAAAAGAGTTTTAATAATCAGCTAAAAGCTATTAGCTAATAGCTTTTAGCTGATTTAGAAAGTAATTTTGAACCTCGCTTATTAATACAATGCGGGTATTATATCAAATATCAAAATAACAAATTTCCCGGCTTAAATTTCGGCGAGTTGCCCCTTGTTTTTAACGGTTCATCACAAATTCATTGTGAGCCATAAACGAATTGTCGCAAACTAAATTGTTCCAAAATACTGATAACAAACATTAATTGCACGAGTATCAATGACCAGAGTTCACCGCGACATTTCTTTCTTAATTCTTTTGGCACTGTTTTCGGTTATTTCTTTCCACGCGCAAAACAAAAAGTCTGAAAGCGTTTCGCCCGATTTTGAAGTTCAAAAGATCGCCAAAAACATTTATGCGGTGATCCGTAAAGAGCCGGCGTCGCTGTGGTTCAATCCGAACACGGTTTTTATCATCGGTAAAAAATGGGTGACGGTCGTTGATTCAAATATCAGTAGCGAATATACCCGCAACGTTCTTGCCGAACTCAAAAAGCTAACCGCCAAACCCGTCAAATACGTCGTCAACACGCATTGGCACGAAGATCATATTATCGGTAATCGGGTCTATCGGGAGGCTTTTCGAGATGTTCAATTTATCGGGCATCGAAGCACTTTGACGGATCTCCCGACCATCGGCGCGGCCAATCGCAAAGACTCAGTCGAAAACGGCCAAGATTTTGCTGATTATCTCAAAAAGCTTCTCGAAAAAGGCGAAAATCTGGCGGGCAGGAAAATAACCGAAGAAGAACGGCTCGGCTATCGAAGCGACATCAAACTGGTAGAATCCTATATTGCCGAATCGCCAAATTTTCAAATTATTTTGCCGACGGTTTTGGTTGACGATCGTTTAGAATTGGACGACGGAAACCGAAAGATTGAAATTCTCTTTCTTGGCCGCGCCCACACCGGAGCGGATCTGGTCGTCTATT
>JANLTD010000714.1:0-3523 GCA_031362765.1 Acidobacteriota bacterium
CCGATGGCAATTGGAGTTCCGGTCTTGAGTCTCAGCAAGGTCGGCTTTCTGCCGCCGGTCGAATCGCCCGTTCCGATGTCTTCAATCAACCCGGCTTCTTGTAAATCGTCAACAATTGCTGAAACGGTTGAACGCTGCAGCGCAGTTTGACGGGCTATTTCAGCACGCGAAATAGGGGCGCGGTCACGAACATAATTAAGAACAATCTGTTTATTAATGTCCCGATTTGCTTGAGGACGGTCTGATTGAAGATATTGGAACGGGTGATTCGACAGGCGGGAGAAAGCCTTCATTTTTGAAACTCAAGACCGGAACTCCGATTGCCATCGGAGTTGACGTAACGCCGCAAAAAACCACTGTCGCGATCGCCGATCTTGCCGGACAAGTTTTAGAAAAAGAAATATTTGCGACTTCGGCAAATATGACTTTTATGACTGAGCAAATCCTCGAAAAGGTTTCGTATTTTGCGGGAAAATATCCCGAATCTGATTTTGAAGTCGGAATCAGCGTGCCCGGCATTGCCGATTATACGCTTGGAAAAGTTCTCTACATTCCTTATTTTAATTGGCACGATTGGAATATTGCCGCTGAAATCACTGAAAAAACCGGTTTTCCAGCGACAATTGAAAACGACGCGAATGCGATCGCTTTGGCCGAGTTGTGGTTCGGGGATGAAAGAATTCGCAAAACCCGAAATTTCATCACAGTTTTGGTCGCCGAAGGAATCGGCACCGGAATTATTTTTGATGGGCAAATTTATCGCGGCGAAAAAGGCGCGGCGGGCGAATTCGGGCATATGATCGTGGGCGTTGATGCGCCTGTCAAATGTTCGTGCGGAAGCCGTGACTGCTGGGAAGCACACGCCTCGGAAAAGGCGATAATTAGCAGGTATCAGCGGTTTTTAGAAGACGATCATCTAAGCCAGCAAGCGGTTGACATCAAACATCTGGTCGCACTTGCCAAGAGCGGAGAAGCGCAGGCCGTCAAAGCGCTTAAGCAAACCGCTAACTATCTCGGGATTGGTATCTCCAATTTAATTGTCGGTTTGAGTCCGCAAGCGGTTATTGTCAGCGGAATCATTGCCGAAGCGTGGGATATTATCGCCGATGAACTTTATTGCATTGCCGAACGAAGTGTGCGAGGCGGCCTGCCGAAAACTATCCTGATGGCTTCTTCACTCGGCGATTCACCGACATTGATCGGTTCGCTCAGTCTTGTTTTGGCAAAGAAATTCGGCTCAGCCAGCTAAATTCATTACTGAATCGCCGTCGTTTTTGCTAACTTCAAAAATCTTCTTCTTTTTTATTTCTGCCCCCAAATTTAATCGAATCAGCGTGAATACTTTTGAAATATTTTCGCCTGACTAAATTTGTCGTCCTAAAAATTGCTTCATATTTGAGTAAATTCGCGTAGATTCGGGACCAAATTTTCTCTATTTCGCGTTAAAGCAATTATCTTTCCGATTGGTAATGAGTTGAATTGCAAAAAAAATCATTATTTAATAGAATTTTTCTTGACAACGGCTTAAATTTGTATTAAAACTTTGTTTGTTCTCTCAACAAACTATTTTTATTGAAAAAATTTGAAAAAGTTTGAGAAATTCGAACTATTGATATTTTTTTAATTTCTGAGAGTTTTGAGAAAAACTCTTTTGACGATTCAATTCGGAGAATTTTCCGAAATAGTTAGTCTTAAGAGCTATTAAAAAGTTCATAATTACAATTGAAAGCACACCCCTGATGCCGGATTCTTTATGGTTTTTGAGTGTTTACTATTGTATTTCGAGAAATGGTTTAAGCGCTATAAAATAAATCAATCTCGATCAATTGAGACGAGCGGTTTAGTTCTAAAAAAAAGCGAAAATTAAATTAATTGGGCAAAAGGAGGTCAAAGTTTTGCTTCAAAGAGGTCTAAAAGGTATGACTGATTCTAAAAAAATCGGAAGATTATTAAGAACGCTTGTTGGAACTGTCCTGTTTATTGCGGTTTTAGCGATTTCTGCTTTCGCACAAACCAATAAGGCAACAATTTCGGGAACAGTTACCGATGCTCAAGGAGCAGTGGTCACGGATGCATCTGTCACGGTGAAGAACAATTCGACCGGAGCAGAGCGAAAAACCACGACAAACGCGGAAGGCAATTTTGAAATTCCGCTACTTGAGATCGGTTCCTACAGCGTCACGGTTACGAAACAAGGTTTTTCAACCGGAAAACGCGAAAACGTCACTTTACAAACCAGTACTGAAACCAGAATTGACATTCAACTCGCAATTGGAGAGGTAAGCAATACGGTAACGGTGACAGCGGAAACACCGCTGGTTCAAACGGAAACAAGTGAACGTGGAAGTGTTATTTCGGGACGTGAGATTACAGAGCTTCCGCTTTCGGGACGTAATTTCACGCAACTGGCGACCTTAACACCCGGCGTTGTTCGGTCTAACAACGTCGGTCTCGGTGGAGGGCCCGAGGCGCGGGCTTTTAACAACGGCGATGCACGAGCGGGCAATGGTGGTCCGGGCGGCAGTAATGAAAACGGAAGTTCGGAATCTTCACGTTTTAATCGTTCGGGCGGCGCCAACATTTCGGCTAATGGACAACGGCCGACAAATAACAACTTCTCGCTTGACGGCGTTGATAACAACGAACCTCAGTTCGGCACGATCGGTGTTTTTACGAACCCCGATGCAATTGCCGAATTTAAGGTGTCAACCAGCGTTCCGCAAGCTGAAGTCGGAAGAGCGGCCGGCGCGGTTGTGACGGTCACGACCAAGTCAGGCGGTAATACTTTCAGCGGTTCGCTCTACTATTACGGGAAAAATAATGCGATCAATTCTTATCACCCGGTTTTGAAAACAAAATTGGCAGAAGCGCTTGCACGCCGTGCAGGCGTTTTGGAAATTGATTCACTGCAAAAAAATACCACGCAGGAGCATGAATTTGGCGGAACATTCGGTGGTCCGATCATCAAAGACAAAACGTTTTTCTTCTTTGATTATCTCGGGCAAAGAAACAATCTGCCGTTTCCGTCCGATACGGTCGTTCCGACTTCCGGATCAAGAAACGGCGATTTTTCTCAGTTTCCAACTATTTTTGATCCGCGAACGGGTGTTGCGTTTCCGGGAAATATTATTCCGCAAGCGAGAATCAATCCCGTCGGTAAGACTTACTTAGGTAAGTATCCACTACCAACAAGTCCGAATGTTTTCAATCCGGGCAAATTCTGTTGCAGCGGCAATGCGAACTTTTTTACGCAGCGTTCGAATACGGAAGAGATCAACAACTACCGAATCAGAATTGACCATCGTTTCAACGATAATAATACTCTGACAGGTAGTTTCAACGATCAAAAGCAGAAAACGACTCGCGCAAATCTTTTACAGGGACTTCCAACCGCAGGGTTCGGAGCCGGTGAAGAGCGCAATAATGCGCGTTTTATTTCAATCACGGATGTTCACACGTTCAAGCCGAATTTGTTGAATGAATTTAGATTTGGGATGACTCAAATTCAAATTTCAATTTTCAA
>JANLTD010000729.1:0-1920 GCA_031362765.1 Acidobacteriota bacterium
CGACAAATCGCCTTGTTTCGCATCGTATTGCTCAAGCGTTCTGTAAATGCGGACAAAAACTTCCTGTGTCAGATCTTCCGCCGCTTCGATGCTTGACGTAAAGCGATACGCGAGATTGAAAATCCGCCGCGAATACAGCGACACAATCTCTTCCCACGCCGAACCGTCTCCGGCACGGCATCGGCGCACAAGTTCGGCTCCATTATTTTCCGAAGCTACTTTTAATGCTTCCAACGCTTATTTCTCCAATCAGCAATTCTCTTTAGCTAAAAGCGACAAAGCTAAGATCTTCTGCCTTGTCAAAATCTTTCTACGCTGGCCGAAAAAGAAAAGTTCAATACTTTTGCTTTCGCCGTTTTACTTTTTACTTTTTACTGAAAAATACTGTAATCTTTTGTCTTTATTCCATGTTTAACAAAACTGTTAGATATGATGAGTTCCAATTATACATTTTGGAACGCAAAAATATTATCTTCAAGGTCAGGAATTAATTTGCAGAAGTATATAAAATTCATACTATTGTTTTTGCTCGCGATTTTCCTCTTTTGGTTTATTGGACGAAATCTCGAATGGGACAAAGTTGGCGGCAAGATCACCGAGGCAAACCGATATTATTTGATTTTGGCAACATTGATTATTTGTCTTGGCTATTTTCTGAGGGCATTGCGGTGGAAAGTTCTCCTTGAGCCGATCACCGAGTCTTCGCTCAAAGAACTTTTTGCAACGACGACCGTTGGTTTTACTGCTGTGTTTTTTGTCGGCAGAGCCGGGGAAATTGTTCGTCCGATGTGGCTTCCGATGCGCGATAAACGAGTGCGCCCGTCGTCCGCACTCGTCACCTTAGGTGTCGAACGCATATTTGATTTAGCGGCGATCATTTGTTTTTTTGCGATAAATTTAATTTGGTTCAGCGCACCTGTCGGCCACGAAAACGATTACAATTATGTTAAATTTATCGGGAACTTACTTCTCGCCGGCACCGCATTTGGGTTTGTTTGCCTGTTTATTTATCAAAGATATGCGCCCCAAATCATAGCCCGGATAGAAAAACTGACTGATAAAAAGTTTGTACCGCACCGGATCAGGAGGGTTTTTATCAGTCTTCTCAAACAACTTGCCGCGTCGCTTCAAATTTTAAGAAACTGGCGCGAGATCTTTTCGGTTGTTTTTTGGACAGTGATGCTTTGGCTGTCAATTGCGGTTCCGACGTGGCTGGTTATTCTGGCCTTTAATCTGCCTGTCACAATTAATCTCGGCGGGGCAATGTTTATAATGGGATTTGCGGCAATTGGTTCGCTCGTGCCGACACCGGGCGGCGGCGCCGGCGGATTTCATTATGCAACGATGCAGGGATTAATATTTTTGAATGTCTTACCGACAGATGCGCTCGCAGTTTCAATAGTAATGCATCTTGTTTATTTCGCACCGGCACTTATTTTTGGTTTTTATTATTTATTTCACGGCGATATCTCGATCACGCAGTTCAGAAGTTTATTGTCGAGCGAACACGCCGTTGAGGAAATCGAAGAAGGCGAACCGAAAGGAGTAAAGAGTGGAGAGTGGAGAGTCGAGAGTGGCGAACTAAATGTCGAAAGCGGAAAGCCGCAAACCGAACATTAGAGCTTCGACACCGAATCTTAACTCGCTACCCTCCACTCTTTACTCTCCACTAAAAAATTATGCGTTGCCCATTTTGCGGACATCTTGAAGACAAAGTCGTTGATTCGCGAGAATCGAAGGACGGCGATTCGATTCGCCGCCGGCGCGAATGTATTTTGTGCGGCCGCCGTTTCACTTCTTACGAACGGATTGATGAAATTCCGTATATGGTCGTCAAAAAAGATGGCCGGCGCGAGACTTTTGAGCGCAACAAAATTATGGCGGGACTGCTTCGGGCGTGTGAAAAACGCCCGATTTCCG
>JANLTD010000735.1:0-5741 GCA_031362765.1 Acidobacteriota bacterium
CGGTTTTGTCGAGCGGAATCAGATTTTGGTCGTTTCTGACCAATGTCACCGCTTTATTAGCGATCTCTTCGGCTAACGCGAGTGTTTCTCTATTTGAAACAATTTTGTCAATCTCGTCAATCGGTGTGATCTTTTGTTTGAAAAGGCCGAGCTCGTATTTCCACGCAAGAACTTTTCTGACCGATTCGTCAAGGCGTGCTTCCGAGATCCGGCCTGATTTGACCGCTTCGCGAAGACCGCGGATCATCGCGTCAACATCGGCCGGTTTTTCAAGCAGATCCGCGCCTGCGAGGAATGCCTGAACACCGGCTTCTTCCTGCGAAACATAGAGCGTTAAACCGCTCATACTCATTGCATCGGAGACGATCAAGCCTTTGAATCCCAGTTCTTTTCGCAAAATTTCAGTCTGAATTTTTGGCGAAAGCGTGGCGGGTAGAGTCGCCTTTTCCGTCAAAACTTCTTCGTCGGTATCAACGCGGATCGCGTCTTTTAACGGTTTGATCTCGGTCGGGTCAATTTGCGGAAGTCCGATATGGGCGACCATTATCGAAGCCACGCCGGCTTCGATCGCTTTGCGGAAAGGAACGAGTTCGAGCTTATCCAATCTGTCGCGTGAAACATTGATGATCGGCAAACCGCGGTGCGAATCAACATCTGTATCGCCGTGTCCGGGAAAATGTTTGGCGGTCGCGATCACGCCCTGACTTTGCACACCTTCGATAAACGCCGCGCCGAAACGCGCGACATCTTCGGGATTTTCGCCGTAAGAACGGACGTTTATCACCGGATTATCGGCATTATTATTGACATCCAAAACCGGCGCGTACACCTGCATGATGCCCATCGCTTTGGCTTCACGTCCCGTGATGACGCCCATTTTTCGCGCATATTCGGGATTGCCCGTTGCCGCGACCGCCATATTCCACGGGAAATTTGCCGCGTCCGTAAAGCGCATTCCGATTCCCGTTTCGGCATCCAAAGCGATCAGAAGAGGAGTTTTGGCATTTTCCTGCATACGGTTAACGAGATGAACCGTTTCATACATCGGCGCGCCGAAAAGTATGATTCCGCCGATCTTGTTTTCCGTCACGTGGCGTTTCAAATCCCGAAAAAAATCGCTGTCCTGATTAACAAAACGGGCGTTGATACCGATTTGAATGATTTGACCGACCTTTTCTTCCGGCGACATTTTTTTTAACATTTTATCGGCCGCTTTCCAGGATTTAGCCGACGGCTCAAATTTTTGAGACGGTGCGACGCGGAGGCGCGGAGAAGCGGAAACAAAAGAATTAAGAATAAAAACTGCCAGAAGTAAAAAACTTGTAATAAATTTCATTGTGCTTACCAAAGACGAGTAACAGAATAATCATCAAATGCCGAATCAATCGAAATGATTGACATGTTTTCGGCAATTGTTTGGGCAATTATCAAACGGTCAAACGGATCCCGATGATGAAAAGGCATTTTTACAATTTCATAAAGATGTTTCGGTAAAATTGTTAGTTCCTCAAATCCATTGATTATTAATTGGTTTGGAAACAAAACATCGAAGTCATCAATTAAGATTAATTTTCCTAAACTGAATTTAAGGGCAATTTCCCAAAGGCTCACAATGTTGACGAATTTGTCATATGCCGTATCTTCAATCAACAATCGAGCATCTTGACTTAATCGGGAATTGCCCGTAATAAACCACAAAAAAGTATGAGTATCAAGCAAAAGTTTCAATGATATTCAGAGAAATCTTCCAACGCTTCATCAAAATCATCATAAATTTGAATCAAACCTCTCGCACTCCCAAATTGCGGACGCGGTTTGGTAGTTAAAGTCGGAACGAGTTTGACCGCAGTTTTTTCATCTTGTTGAATAACGATTTCTTCACCTTTCATCGCTGCATCTATCAGAATTCTCAGGTTTATTTTTGCTTGTTCGATCGTCACTTGTTGCATAAAACTTCCCCCGAATATATTTTAACTTTCCTTGCTTTTCAAAACAAAAGTTGCGAGCCAGGCAACCAAAACGGTCAGCAAACTGCCGAAGAGCGCATACCAGGTAAAAGCGATGCTCGTACCGTATTTTACATAAAACATTATCGCAACGCTCACTAACATTCCAACAAGGGCGTGAATTTCTTTGGCACGTTTGACAAAAGTGCCGACCAGAAACACTCCCAAAACCGGACCGTTAAAGAAGGTCGCGATCGAAAGTGCCTGATTCAGAGCCGATTCTTTGGTTTGCATCACGATCAATGCGACAACGATCTGGACAATGCCGAAAACCAAGGTCAGCCAATGCGAAACTCTCAGAAAATGTTTGTCATCAGCCTTTGGTTTGAATGGTTTATAAAGATCCTGCACAAAGGTCGCGGCGATCGAATTAAGCGAACTCGAAAGCGCGGCGGCGAAAATTGCCGCAACAACCAGACCCGAAATGCCCGACGGCATATATTTGGTGATGAAATCGGGAAAGACCTTATCGCCGCCGCCGAACGGAAATGTGGCGGGAAAGCCCGAATTTGCGACTCCGGCCTGTGCGTATTGTGCCGCGTCGTAGGGATGATAAAAAGCAAAAAGCAGCACACCGATAAACAAAAATCCGATAAATTGGGCGAAGACAACTGCGCCGCTCGAAAGCAGTGCGAGCGAAGCGCGATTCGGTTTGTCGGTACAAAGATATCGCTGGACGAGATATTGATCGGTGCCGTGTGTGGACATCGTCAAAAAACAACCGCCGATCAGACCGGCCCAGAATGTGTATGTTTTTGAAAAATCAAATGGAAGCGAGAATTGCCAGCCGTCAGAAAACGGAAGCCAGAACGTATAGCTTGTATCGCGAAAACCCCAGTCAATAAAATTGAATTTGTCGAATTGCTGACCGATCGCGATCGCGCCCGAAAAACCTCCATCGACCTGATTGGCAATGACGACCGCTGCCGCGATCGCGCCGCCGATGTAGATCAAAAGTTGAACGACCTCGACCCAAATGACCGCTTCCATTCCGCCGTAGTAAGTGAATACTATCATCACAGCGCCGAGCAAGATAATTGAAAATATTGTGACCAGCGTAGCATCGGCAGAAGGCTGAAAGGCAACGTACACGGCAGCTAAAACGACCGCCGTCAAAAGCAGACGAATGCCGTCGGCAATATTCCGCATGACGACAAACAGACCGGAGGCGAGCATTTTGACCTTCGTGCCGAATCGGTCGCCGAGCAGCTGATAAACCGTCATCAGCTCGCCCTTAAAATACATCGGTATAAAAAGAAGCGAAATCACGACACGCCCGAGCATATAACCCATAACGAGCTGCAGAAACTGAAAATTTCCGCCTTTCGCAAAGGCAATTCCGGGCACGGAAATAAACGTGATGGTCGAGGTTTCGGTTGCGACGATTGACATCGCGATCGCCCACCAGGGCACGCTGCGGTCGCCGACAAAGTAATCTTCTGTCGTTTCCTGTTTGCCCGAAAACCACACGCCGAAAAGCGTGATGCCGATCAAATAGCCGAAAATTATGACCAAATCAAGTGTTTGCATCGTTTTTTACCAATAAGAATACACGAAAGAATTAAGGAAAGCGATAAGGAATTTTTATCTTAAAAAATACAGTCAGGTCAAATCATTACAGCATTTTATTTATCGGGACGATAAACGCGAATCAATTGACCGCTCAAATCTTCATATACAGCAATCTTTTTTGAAATTCTTTTGGCTTGCCCGATACGGTCAGCGTCTTCGGTGCAAATAATGATTCCCGCGTGATTTGAATTTTTCAGATGCAAACGCTTGAAATCTTTGCGATTAAGCGTCAACACCGCTCTTTCGAGATGGTTGGCGCGAGCTAAAACATCTTCGTCGGAAATTGCCTGATTGGCTTTTTCATCTTCATAAGCCGTTAAAACATCGTGTCCGACATTTCGCAATTCTGTGACTGTTCGGAGCGGAAAATTCTCGTCTGAATATAGTTTCATTTTCATAAACGAAAGCTAACTTTAAAGATATTTTTATTGTTGGGAGAAGCAATTTAAGGTTGCAAAACTAATCTTCGTCGCTTTCATTTTCAGCTATTTGACGTTCAATTTCTTTACGGTTAGAACGTACATAAGTCCAAGCATTGGCAAGGTTTTGGGCGGTTAAGGTCGGATAGTCTTGCAGGAGTTCGGACTCGCTTACGCCTTGCCGCCGCGCATTTTCCAAAACCCAGACGGGAATGCGCGTTTTCTCGATGCAAGCCGAGCCGCCGCAAACGCCTTCGGTTTTTTCGATGCCTTCAAATTCGTTACTTAAATCGCGGACAAGCCATTGCAGAAGTTTGACTTTTTCTGAACGCGACATTTTTGATACTTCAATTTCCTGCACGATACTCATAATGCAATTCTAACTCATTTTTTCGCAATCTCAATCGTTTTTTCAACTACAAAATTAGTTTGCAGATTAACACATATCACCACAAATTAATATTGCTTTATCGGCAACATTCGTTCTAAAATCTAGCTGAAAGGAGTTTTTACAATGATCGAACAAACGCTGATTCAAGAAATTCACACACTTCCCGAAAGTTTGAAACAGGAAGTTTTGCACTTTGTCCAATTTTTGAAGCAAAAACAAAACATTCAAATCGAATCGCCGAAACCGCGTAAAAAACGCAAAGCCGGAAGCGCGAAAGGTGAAATAATTATGGCGGATGATTTTGATGCGCCACTCGAAGATTTCGCGGAATATATGTGATGAAATATTTGATTGACACCCATATTTTTATTTGGTTTATCCAGAATTCACCAAATCTGAGTCAAACGGCGAGAAGTTTGATTGAAGACTCGAATAATGAAATTTTCATCAGCATCGCCAGCCTTTGGGAGATTTCTATCAAAAATTCAATTGGAAAATTACATCTTTCCAAAGGCTTTGGATCAATGACCGACTATTTGAACGACAATTCAATCGGAATTTTACCGATATATTTTTCGCACACGGTTGAAAATAACCTGCTTCCTTTTCATCACCGTGACCCGTTTGACCGAATTATTGTTGCCCAAGCAATTGTTGAAAATATTGATTTTATTAGTGTATATGCCGTTTTTGACGATTATCTGAAAGGAAAATCAAACCGCCGAATTTGGTAGTTTTTCAACTGCTTTCTCAATCACAAAATCATTTTCAGCCAAAGCCTGTTCAGCCGTTTCACACGGAACATTGGCTTTCTGCATAACAATCGCCACACGCAAATCATAATGTGCTTCGTTCAAAAGTTTTTCTGCCGAAGATTCGTCCAAATCGGTTTCCGACATTAAAATTCGCAAACTGCGTTCTTTGAGTTTGATGTTCGATGATTTGACGTTCGTCATCCGATTGCCTTTGACGTAACCGAGACGAATCATTACCGTCGTGGAAATCATATTCAAGATCAATTTTTGCGCTGTTCCGGCTTTCATCCGCGTCGAGCCGGTAATTGCTTCCGCGCCGACGATTGGAACGATCGCGATTTCCGCCGATTTGGTGATTAAAGAGTCGGGAACGCAAGTGATGCACGCTGTCAAGCAACCAAGTTCACGCGCAAAATCGAGCGCGCCGATCGTGTACGGCGTTCTGCCCGACGCGGCAATGCCGATGACCGCATCTTTCGCCGTCAAACCGCGATTTTGCAGATCAGTTTTGCTCGCCTCGCGGTCGTCTTCGGAGCTTTCCGTGGCTTTGTAAAGCGCATCGTAGCCGCCCGCGATGATGCCTTGCACCAGATCGTAA
>JANLTD010000793.1:0-3589 GCA_031362765.1 Acidobacteriota bacterium
AAACTTGAATTTGGAAGAGATTTATGAAGAAGCAATTAGTCTTCAAGAAAGTGAAAAAGAACAATCTATTTATGAACAAAACACTTCGGAACAGACGGAAATTTCCGAAACAAACACAAAAATCAATACCGAAGGTTATGAGCGTATTGGTTTAGGGGCAGACATTCCGCGGATTCCCGAAGATTACACTAAATCGGAAATCAGCAAACTGATTACCGAAACTCTACCGCAAATTGACTATCAATTAGAAAATGGCGTAACTCCGAAAGAAATTCTCAATCCATATAATCAAGCTGTATGGCAGAGTGCGAGAGAAGACGCACAAAATAGGCTCGAATCCATTTATCAAAAACAAAAAGTTAATGGAATTGAAACTCAAAAATCAGGTAAAAAAACTGTTGATGCAAACCAAACCCTTGAACAGCAACTGGCGAAAATTGATTTACGCCGTCAAAACATCATCGAACTCAAAAGTCCAAATGAGTTTTTACTTGCTGAAAAAGAAGCGATCAATACTTTTTATCGCCAACAAAAGCAAGAAGTCGGAAACCTGCTGACAAAGATTGATGAAGTTCGGCAAAAACAAGCAGCTACAAACGATAAAACAGAGGAACAAGCACTCAAAAAGGAACTGAATCAAATTAAGGAAGCCAAACCCAATTTTGCTTTTAAGCTCGAAAATTCCGCTGAAATCGTGGTTGGAAAGCCATCTGAGCAATCGGTTAATGACAGAAACTTCATTTCATCCTACGTTAATTATCAGCTCAGACAGCCGGAAACAAGACTTCGATTTGAGAATGAAAGATACCGTGATTTTGCGGCTAAACTCGAATCCGTCACGTCGCGCGATGAGGTAATGAAAACGGCTTCCGAAATTCGCACGGAAAATGCTTCAGTCGGATTTCGTTGGAAAGATTTATCCAAAAGCGAAAAGGAAAAGTTGCCGCGACCTTTAAGCCAAAAAGAATTGCAGTTTCTTTTTACCGAATCTTCGCCAGGCTATTACACAAATGAGATGACCGCCCTTCGACTTTCTTACGCGCACAGTGGAGCAAGCCGCCGTTCAATGACTGAATCGCTTCTGAAAGGCGAAATATCCCCAAGTCCCGAAGCACAAAAACTGATTGAGAGTTTGGAATCAAGACTGAACAGACCCAACATTAACAATTCCCTACTTGCCACCAGACATTTTTTTGAAAGCGTCAAAACGCCCAATGAACAACTGAAACACAAAAATAATTTTGACCACCGCACTCTTTATCAAAAACTGACTCCGCAGGAAAAAGATTTCGTTTACACCCGCGCCACCGAGCAAAAGGAAAATCTCGAATATCAAATCCTTTTCAAAAAAGAGCAGTTGGAAAGAGGAGAAAAAATCAGCCGTTACGAGATTCAAAACCCTGAAATCAGCAAGACGGAAAAGAGTTTTCATCTTCTCAGCGGGTTTTATCAGGCGCGGCATTTGGGTTCAAAGATTGAAGCTCCCGCACTCACGCAGAAAGAAATACTTGGGCGCGATGTCAAGGCGATTGCCGTTTTGCTCAAAAATCAGCTACCCGAAAAATTAGAAGCAACGGGAAAAGAACTCCAAAAAAGTGAAAATTCTGAAAATAAAAAAGTCGGCGAAGTTTTGCAAACCTTTGCCCGTGCGGAAATATCCAAAGATGAAACCAAATTAACTGTCAGCATCAAACTGCCAGAAAGCGGATTGGTGAACACAGAAACTTATCGGGAATTACTCGAAAAATTTTATCCAGACACACAGCGGGAAAACGCCAAATTTAAGTTTGAAAATTTCAGCGAAAAAGAAATTTCTCGAGCTTTGAGATTCGGTCAAGATGAAGCCATAAACAACTTCCGAGATGATTTTAATGCAAATGTTTATCAAAAAGACGCTTCGCCCGCTGTTTTTGGAACTGAAACGTCCGTTCTTGAAAAAATAGATAAAATCAAACGATTTCAAATGGAAGCCCGAACTGCTTTGCGCGAAAATCAACAAATTTTGGATAAATACTCTGCCCGCGCAAATTCTAAATTGCAAGCTAAAAAAATTGCTGTTCCTACTCTAAATCAGCAAAAAGAAATCGTTGAACTTACTTTGGGGAAAAAATCAGCAAATTTATCACCTAACAAAGAAACTGACCGATTTTTACAAGCCGTGCAGAAAGAAATCACGATCAGCGATTTCCAGAAATTTGCCGCCAATGAAAAGTTATTGGGCGAAGCTAAGTTCAATATCAGACAGGAGTTTGCAGAACTTTCACAAGATTTGAATATCTTGGATGAAAGTAAAGTCAGAACAGGCAAAACAAAGGAGGCTATTGGAAAAGAAAGCAATCTCTCTCTTAATTCTGCCGCCGCAGAAATAATCGAAAACAAACCTTTAAGTTTACGAGTTTTTGAAAAAGAACTGGAAAAAGCCGAAAAAAATCTATTGGGAGCGAGTTTGAAGGAAAAACTTTCCGGTGAAACTACTTTGGATAATGAGAAAAATCTTGATTCGAAGACTTTTTTCTCGAAAGAGGAACGTAACCAAATAAAAATGAAGGCTTTTGAGCTAACCAAAGACAATCTCGAACCGAAGGAACTTAACGCCATCAATCAAAAACTAACGCCCGAAGCCAGCCGTCAAGCGTTTGCAACTTACAAGCAACTTGAACGGGCTTCAAATTTATATCAAACGAGTGAGGATAAATCCCGGATAACCAAAGCCTTTTTCAAACTCGACCAAGAAGCGACAAAACTCAATGAAATTAGGCAGAACTATGACCGAAACGAAAAAATCGCCGTCTTACGCGACGGAATCAAAACCGATTTGATAGATTGGCTCAAGAAAAATCCTGACTCGAAACAAAGCAATTTTGAAGGACAAATTAACAAGATTTTGATGGACAATCTGAATAAGGCGGATTTTGTCAGAATCGCGGATGATGGAAAGCAAATCAGCGTTTTGAGTCGTCAGATTGCCGAAAAAATTGAAGCTAAACAAATATCTGTGATTAAAGTTAAGGAAACGATTGCTGATTCACTTAAAGCAAATCAGGCAATGAGTAATCATTTGAATATCATAAAAGTTAAAGAGGCAAATATTCGCACTCGATAAATTAAGAATTAGATAGCTTTCGTTGTGCCATAAACTGCTTAAAAAATTGAATAGTTTGAAAAAGTGGAAAAAAGTCAATAAACAGCATGTAGGCAATGATCTTTTGACAAATTAAACGAAAAAACTTATATTTATGGGCTAGTTGAATGTTAGATGACAATGCAACAATTAATTGGGTTATAGATAACGCAAGGGAAAACTTTCTGAAGTTCTTCGATCATCATTGCTTCTTTTAAAAAAGTAAGTTTTCTAGTCAACCAAAATTGCTATATTGCTTTCTCCCCAACTTCACAAAAGCTAAAATGCAAACTGTTCAGATAGATAATAAGTTTATTTCAATCGACGACATACAATTGTGTATTGAGGCTTTTGAAAAAATAAAGTCTGGGGGAAACTCTACAAAAAGTATTGTAATAAGTGCTACTACAAGAGTTGAGAGCTTTGATCCGTTGCTAATCTCATATTTTATTCTTTTCAAAAATCAGG
>JANLTD010000803.1:0-2132 GCA_031362765.1 Acidobacteriota bacterium
CTTAAATTTACCGACCTTGTGATGTATGTGAGTTGCTCCGTGTTTAGTCCTTTGTTCCGTATTGTTTTTGATGGTTAAAACTGTTGTAACGGTTGCCTTCGTTCATACAATCAATAAAAATACTTGATCTTATGATTTAACTGAGCCTCACTAAATGCTGTGGGCTTTCATTTTTTCCGAAGCGCTAAAATTATCATACCAATTTTTTTTAACAAGATAAATACAAAAATCACGGTTTTAGCAATTCGACTTCCCGCTTTCGCGATAGGATTTTCAGAATCAAAAGTGCTAAAATAAGGTTCACCTGAAACAAAACAAATCGCCCAATATATCCGATTATTGGCAAATTTTTCAAATAAATATTAAGGAGTAAAAAAAACGATGGACGCAACACAAAAAACATACGACATTCCGAAATTCAAAGAACAATACGAAAATTTTATCGGCGGCGAATGGGTCGCTCCGCGCGGCGGCGAATATTTCGACAATATCTCGCCGGTTGACGGCAAATCTTTCACGCGTATTGCACGTTCGACCGAAGAAGACATCGAACTCGCCCTCGACGCGGCACACAAAGCCGCTTTGACTTGGAACAATTCTTCGGCGACCACGCGCAGCAATCTTTTATGGAAGATCGCCGACGTGATTCAGGATAATCTTGAACTTCTGGCACGCGCCGAAACGTGGGACAACGGCAAACCGATCCGCGAAACGATGGCGGCCGATCTGCCTTTGGCGATTGACCATTTCCGCTATTTCGCGGGCGTCATTCGTGCCGAAGAAGGCGGCGCGACCGAACTCGATGCAAACACGCTTTCGATCAACATCAAAGAACCTTTGGGCGTCGTCGCACAGATCATTCCGTGGAATTTTCCGCTTTTGATGGCGACGTGGAAAATGGCTCCGGCACTTGCTGCCGGGAACTGCACGATCGTCAAACCGGCGGAACAAACTCCGGCTTCGATCATGGTTTTGATGGAACTCATTCAGGATATTTTGCCGCCGGGCGTTTTGAATGTCGTCAACGGTTTCGGTCCCGAAGCCGGCAAACCGCTTGCGACATCTGAAAGAGTCGCAAAGGTCGCGTTCACCGGCGAAACGACGACCGGACGGCTGATCATGCAATACGCGTCGCAAAATCTGATTCCGGTGACATTAGAATTAGGCGGCAAATCGCCGAACATTTTCTTTGAAAGTGTGATGGACGCCGACGATGATTTCTTTGATAAATGTCTCGAAGGCGCGGCACTTTTCGCGCTCAATCAAGGCGAAGTCTGCACTTGTCCGTCGCGGATTCTCGTGCAGGCATCAATCGCCGATAAATTTATCGAACGAGTTATCGAACGCACCAAGAACATCAAACTCGGTCATCCACTCGACCCCGAAACGATGATCGGCGCACAAGCGAGCCGTGACCAGTTTGAAAAGATACTGAATTACATTCAAATCGGACGCGATGAAGGCGCGGAAGTCTTGTGCGGCGGCGCGGCGCATAAAAACACGGGAATTGAAGAAGGCTTTTACGTCGAACCGACGCTGCTCAAAGGTCACAACAAAATGCGCGTTTTCCAGGAAGAAATCTTCGGTCCGGTTGCTTCCGTGACGACCTTCAAAGACGAGACGGACGCGATCGAAATCGCCAACGACACGCTTTACGGGTTGGGCGCCGGCGTCTGGACACGCGACGCGCATCAGCTTTATCAAGTTCCGCGCGCCATCAAAGCCGGACGCGTCTGGGTCAATTGCTATCACAATTACCCGGCACACGCCCCGTTCGGCGGCTACAAAAAATCGGGCTTCGGACGCGAAAACCACAAAATGATGCTCGACCATTATCGCAACAACAAGAACATGCTTATCTCCTATGATAAGAAGGCGATGGGCTTTTTCTAGGAAATAATTGCTCGCAGATAAACACGGATGAACGCAGATTTTATTTCGATTTGCGTTCATCCGGGAAACCTCTCGAAAATATTTACGTCAATACGCCGCAATATAGAATTTCGATCTGGACATCATGTTTACCAACATCACGGCGTTCAATGTTGAATGGTGCAAGTGGAGTTGTGGCAGTTTGGGCTGCGTAGGCACTAGTTTTCATAAATTGCGATTCTAATTATTTGTTCAAGTTT
>JANLTD010000820.1:0-1956 GCA_031362765.1 Acidobacteriota bacterium
CGATTGACATTCAACTTGATTTCTATGTGAGCGTTTCCCGTTCTTGCTTGGCGCGAACGGGGCAAGCGAGACGCTTGCGCTCCAGTCCTAATCAGCTACAAAAACTTTATTTTACGTCGAGCAATTCGTTCTCGTCCAAAACGGGTTTTTCGACCATCACCGGCTGACGTTTCGAAACTGCTTTTAAGGCATCGCCCGCCGGAGCCATTTCGACGTGCGACGAAAGAACGCGTGTAATTCTTTTCGGCAATAACATTGGCGCGATTCCGGCGATCGAACTTGCCAGGCCGACAATATCACCGCCGCCCGACCAATTTTCGCGGACAACCGCTTCATCCGTACGGTTCAAAAGCCTCAAAAGCGTCAGCGCGACCAGATAAATATCGTCAACCTGCCCGATAAACGGAAAAATGTCCGGAATAAAATCGAGCGGCATAATGACATAAACTATTGCCGCACCAAACAGAGCTTTTTCGGTCAGCGGCACGCGGCTGTCTTTGAGAAGTCTGCCTAAAAGAGTGAACATATTCGGCAGAAACATCAGAAAATTGTTCATTCTGCCTTTAATTTGACCTTTCTCTTTGCGGGTCGGTTTTGTCTGTTTTGCGATCTGTGCTTTCGCCATAATTTTGATTTCCTTCTAAGTCTAAAAAATAGCACAGTTTTGAGCAAGTTTGTTATCAAAAAGTTGTATGGTAAATTTGGTCTTTGGCTTTTGGCTTTTATTTTGTAATTCGTGAAAATTTAGCAGGGCGAAAGTTCGAAAAACCAAAAACCAAAGACTAAAAACCAAAATCTATGATCTTAGAAAAAATTCGACAAAAAGCCGCCGAAAACTTACAGCACATCATCTTGCCCGAAGGCGAAGATGCGCGAACCATCCGGGCCGCCGCGATCTGCGCCCGTGAAAAACTGGCTAAAATAAGCATCATCGGCAACGAAGAAAAGATACGCGAACTGGCCCGCGAAACCGGTTCAAACCTTAACGGTGTTGAAATTCTCGACCATCGAAAATCCGCCGACTTTGGCAAGGTCGCACGTTTTTATCACGAATTACGGCGTGCCAAAGGCGTCACCCTGGAAGAAGCCGAACAGACGGTCAAAGACCCGCTTTACTATGGAAACTTACTCGTCAAACTCGGCCAAGCCGACGGCTCGGTCGCGGGCGCGACGAACACGACGGCACACACCGTTGCCGCTGCGCTGCGCTGTATCGGCGTGCGCGAGGGATTTAAGATCGTTTCATCATTTTTTTTGATGGTCGTGCCCGATAGAAAATTCGGTGCGAATGGTGCGATGATCTACGCCGATTGCGGTGTCGTGATTGACCCGAACGCGGGCGAACTTGCCGAAATTGCGATCGCTTCGGCAGATTCGTGCCGCGCACTTCTAGGCGTTGAGCCGCGCGTCGCGATGCTTTCGTTTTCAACCAAAGGCAGCGCGAAACATCCGGTTCTGGACAAGATCATCGAGGCTGTCAAAACCGTCCGCGCCCGAATGCCGGAACTCGAAATTGACGGCGAGCTCCAGGCCGATGCCGCGCTCGTACCCTCAGTCGCCGCATCAAAAGCGGCAGGTTCAAGCGTTGCGGGACGCGCCAATGTGCTGGTCTTTCCCGACCTGAATGCCGGAAACATCGCCTACAAATTGACCGAAAGATTAACCGGCGGCACTGCCATCGGACCGATCTTGCAAGGTTTAGACCGTCCGTGTAACGACCTTTCACGCGGCTGCAAAGCCGAAGACATCGTTGACGCGGTGGCGATTACGGCGGTGCAATCACGGGCGCGAAACCAAAATTAAGACTCCGCTGATCAAAATGCTTCGATTCAAAAACAAAGACGGACGCGAAAACTTTGCGTTTTCGCGTCCGTCTGCTATTATTCAGTGTTTGCCGTTATTCCACAGAGATTGCGATCGTAAATCGCGCTTCCGGCACGATCGTTTTCAGATCAT
>JANLTD010000838.1:0-3965 GCA_031362765.1 Acidobacteriota bacterium
CGACCCTTCCAGACCTCAAATTTGATGTGAATTGCGTAGTAAACTTTCGTCTTTTCACAAAATCAAAGGTAAAGAAGACCTGATAAAACCAATGAAAGGTCTAGAAGGTGCGCTCTCTTGCCCGCTCGTTTAGCACAGATTTACTTGTAACTTTTTACTGAGGCATTACGGTCAGGCGAATTTTTTGCTTGACTAATCACCAAAACAGGGTAATCATACAGAAAAATCCGGCATTATTTTTTGAATCGGACGTATCATTCCGGTTTTGCGCGTTTTACGTTTGATTACGTGTGAACCGTCTTCTTTTGATTCGAACGTTAGATCTTAACGGGCGCGGCAATCGGAAGTCGCGTTTTGTCAGGCGATCCGAATAGGAATTGTCATTGTCTGTATCGTCGTCGCCTCAATTAACCATCATTGGCCGGTATTCGAAACGGAGGTAGAAAATGGAATCGGGAATCGGGTTGGAATCCAAAAACACCCGCGGTTGGCAGTTGTGGCTCGGGGCATTGATTGCCGTCGCGGCTTTTGCTTTCGGCGCTTACGGATTGTGGCAATATGAAATGGAACACGGCGGACATCCTGATCCGCTGTCGGTCTTCTATCACACGCTCCAGTTATTTATCCTACACGCGCCGCACCTTGAATTTGCGACGCCGTGGCAGCTCCACGTTGGGCGGCTGCTCGCGGCCGGATTGGTCTTTGCCGCCGCCGGAAAGGCGCTGCTGATTGTCTTTCGGAGCGAACTGCTCCTTTTGCGGCTCTGGCTGCCGTGGCGGCGCGGGCACGTCGTCGTCTGCGGTCTCGGTAAGCTCGGAATGCGGCTCGCGCTCGGCGGGCGAAGGCGAAAGAAGTTTGTCGTTGCGATCGAGAAAGACCCTCAGCCAAACGTATTGGAGCAGGCACGTTCGAGTGGAATCCTGGTTTTGAATGGCGATGCCCGCGATCCGGCAACGCTTCACCAGGCGCGTTTTGAAAGGGCGCAATATCTGATCGCCGCGTGCAAGGAAGATGATGCAAATGTGGCGATAGCGGCACTTGCGGGCGGGTTTGCCCGCTCAGGAAAAGCGCCACCGGCCGGAAACGAGGGATCGCTCTCTTGCCGTCTCCTGGTCAAAGATTCAAAATTGCGGGCAGTTCTGAACAAACGCGAACTGTTTCCGAATACGGGAAAAGACTATCGGGTCAATTTGAGTGATCTCGATCTTGAAAGCACGGCCGCGCGTCAGGCCTTGCGCCTATACCCGCTTGATTTTCAACATATTGGCGAAGACGACGACGTCGCGGTTCATTTGGTCATCATCGGCTTTGGGCAAATGGGGCAGAGCTTAGCTCTTCAGGCGGCGCGCATCGGGCACTTTGCAAACGAGGTCGGGAAACATCAGAAACGGCTTCGGATCACGGTCGTGGACAGAGATGCGACCGCCTGGAATGCCTTTTTGTCTGATTACAAAAACATCGACAAGGCTTGCGAGGTGACTTTCGCGGAATACGACCTTGACAATGCCCGATTTGTCGAGGCAATGGCGGCCTATTGCCCGCAGGTGACGGCTGTTCCCGCCAACGAGAACACCGCGAAGGACCCGGCCAAGAAAACCACGGGAAAAATCACAACGAATAGCGATCCATCGGCTGCTTCAAAAGACACTTCGCTGGTCACGATCGCGGTCTGTCTTGACGAAGATGATCGGACCGGATTGCGGCTCGGATTGGAACTCTCGCAGAAAGTCAGCGAACGGCCCGCACAGATTTTGATCTATCAGAAATCGCGGCACGGTTTTGCTTCGCTGTTCCCGGCGGAAGGCCGTGGTTCAAAACTCAATCAAAGGGTCCACGCTTTCGGAATGGAAGAAGATGTTTATTCCTGGAACGTCCTGCTGCACGAAAGTGAGGATCAAATAGCGAGGGCCATCCACGAAGACTATCAAAAACACGAAGCGCAAAGAAAAGCTCTGGAAGAAGCTCAAAATGAAGGTCAAAATGAAGTTCAGGAAGAAGTTCAGAAACAGGAAACCGAACCGGAAGAATGGAATAACCTCGATGAGGGGATGAAGAATTCCAACCGGCAGGCTGCGGATCATATACCGATCAAACTCCGTGCGCTGGGTCTTCACGACAGTCCGGTCGATAAAAACTCCGCGTTGATCAAGGAATTTGATAAAAAACAAAGGGAGTTGCTCGCCAAAATGGAGCATGCGCGTTGGTCCGCCGAGCGTTATGTTGCGGGTTGGAAATTTGGGGAGGTTAAGAATGTCAGTCTGCGGATCAGCGACTGTCTGATTCCGTGGGATCAGTTAACCGACGGAGCCAGGCAAAAGGATCTGGACCAGATCGACGCACTGCCGGCGATTCTAGAAGAGGCCAAAAGGGGAATTTACAGATGAGCCGGCATCGCAGAACATAGTGAAAACTTCGCGCATTCGTTTGAGCATTCGGCCGGAACGCGGGCAGCTTGCCTGCGAAACCACCAAAGCATTTGAAACGCCCGAAGCTGCGGCTCGGATCGCCGCGATAGAGCTCCCTTTTGAACGATGCCGCAATCAAGCAGCCCGCCAGCGGCACGAATTGTCAAAGGCGGATCAATTTGTTGTTAAAATTGAACAGGTTTCAAAAAAATCTAAAGCTGGAGAGGACATCATGGAGAAGACCGGCAACACATTTCGCATTTTTGTGAGTTCGACCTTTAGCGATCTGCACGAGGAACGCAACGCCTTGCAAAGTTATGTATTTCCGCGTCTGCGTGAATTTTGTCTGCAGAATAATTGTCGTTTTCAAGCGATCGATCTGCGTTGGGGCGTCAGCACGGAAGCCGGGCGCGATCAGCAGACGATGAAAATTTGTCTGGAAGAGATAAGGCGTTGTCAGAGAGTTACGCCGCGTCCGAATTTTATCGTGTTGCTCGGCGATAGATACGGATGGTGTCCGCTGCCCGAAGAGATTCCAGCGCAAGAATTTGAGCAAATCATCAAAAATGTCAGCGATGAAGATAAAGCGACTTTGCTGGGGGATGAAAACGAGCAGAACGTTTGGTATCGAAAAGACGAAAATGCCGTACCGCCAATTTTTTGTTTACAGCCGCGTAGCGAAGAATATGCCGACTATGAAGTTTGGGGAAAGGTCGAGCGAAAACTGCACGCAATTTTAGAAAAGGCGGCTGATGATTTTGAGAACCAAGCGCGGGCGAAATATATCGCTTCGGCGACCGAACAGGAAATCAATCATGGCTTAACGAGCGAAAAAGCAAACGAGCATGTTTTTTGCTTTTTCCGTCAGATCATCAACCAAGATGACCTTGTTGCCGATCTGCCGCGACACGAAAAAGCCAAAGATTTTATCGAACTCGATGAAAATAAATCGCCAAACAAAGCTGCCGATAAAAAACTCGAAAATCTCAAAAACCATCTACGCCAAAAGCTGCCGAAACAGAATGTTCACGATTACAAGGCGCAATGGGTAGCCAATGATTCCGATTCAAAAACACTAATGACCACTGACCATATTGGAACTTTGCCGCCTGATCTGGAAGATTGCCTGAAACTGCTCGATGACGAAAACGCGCCGCCGAATCTCTGCGTTGATGTCTGGCGGCAACTCGCACGGGTGATCCGCGAAGAGATTTCCAATATCAAAAGCGACACTGACGTCCAAAAAGAAAAAAAAGCGCACGAAAAGTTTGGCAAAGACCGGGTAAAGAATTTTGTCGGCCGGGCGAATTATCTGGAATCAATCGGGCAATACGTCAACGCCGATAATCAACATCCGTTTGCTTTGTGGGGCGAATCCGGTTCGGGCAAATCGGCTCTGATGGCTTTTGTCGGAAGTAGAAGAGATGGGTGCAGTCTTTTGTGCCATTGAAAATATGTACCTCACGGCAACCGCCTATGGAATAGGATGCTATCTTAGCACTGGGGGTGTTACTAACTTTGAAGAAGCCAAAGAATTTTTTGGACTTGATAAAGAGGATA
>JANLTD010000840.1:0-2497 GCA_031362765.1 Acidobacteriota bacterium
AATTTTCCCCGTCAAACAATTAACAATTTCATAATAAACGCGACGGCGCGCGGGTGCCACGGAGCGACGCGGAGACGCGGAAACAAAGACTTCTGCGCAATCGTCACATCGTCCGATCGTCTGATCGTCGCTCCGTCTCTCACTCGCTTCGTCTGATCGTCGCTCCGTCGCTCCGTCGCATCGTCGCATCGTCCCTTCTTCTGTTGTTTGGCTATGGGATTTACACGCTTTACCCGCAGGCGGCGAAGCGCGGCGATTGGACGCGGGTTGCCCGCTTTATCGAACAGCGCGAAAAGCCCGGTCAGCCGATAATCGTTTTCACGGTTTTCGATGCGCTCAATCTGCCGTATCATTATCGCGGTGTTAATAGAATCTTGCCCGACGAAAAATTTTTCAACTGGGGAATCGACGGCGCATACGGCGATGCGGACAGTCTGAAATCCGAAATTGATTTTGCGCTTTCGCGCATTCCGCCCGAAGCCGCCGAGATCTGGCTTGCGACAGGCGAACGTTGTCAGACGACAAAGGCTTGTGCGCCTTTGGAAAATTTCATCGAGGCGAATTACACTATTATCGAAGAAAAGGATTTTTATAAAGAGAGAGTTCGGCTTTTGAGAAAAAAATAAAATGATTGAATCAATTGATACAAAAGGAACAGAGAAAACAGCGGTCAGATGTTCGGAATGCGACCGCGAAATGACGCATTACAATAATTTTCTGAGCCCGTCTAATGAAGTAAAAAATGTTTGCTGGGAATGTCTTCAGCGCGAGGAAAAAGGTTTTAACGCGAAACGCGATTTCCGCCGCAGTTCGCGGCGGGGCGTTATTCCGAGATAAGTTCAGTAGGCAGCGGCAGTAGGCGGTCGGCAGTAAAAACCGAACTGCCAACTGCTGCTGCTAAGTGCCTACTTGCCATTTATGAGTATCAGAAAAATCACCGAATATCCCGAAAAGGTTCTCGCCGAGGTCGGCGATCCGGTCGAAAAGTTTGATGAAGAACTTGCCGCGCTCTGCGAAGATATGTTTGAAACGATGTATGAAGCGGAAGGCGTCGGATTGGCCGCGCCGCAGATCGGTCTTAACTTACGCCTTTTCGTGATGGATTGCGAAGGCATCAAGTTGATCGCCGCGAATCCCGAGATAATTGAAACGAGCGGCGAGCAATCTTCACAGGAAGGCTGTCTCTCGCTTGGCAAGGTTCCGGCCGTTGTTGTTCGTCCGATGAAGGCTCGGCTGCGGGCGCAAGACGCAACCGGCGAATGGTTTGAAGCCGACGCGGAAGGCTATGCGGCGCGCGCCTTTATGCACGAAACCGACCATTGCGATGGCCGTCTTTTTATTGACCATCTGCCAAAAATGCGCCGCGAGATGATCGTCACCAGATTCAAAAAAGAAAAGCGTTGGAAATGAAATGCGGAAACCCCGTTTTGTTTCCGCATTTGCGATTTATTGACCGCAGGCTTCAATATTACCTGTCCGGCAAAGCCGACTATTGACCGAGGCAGCGTGCAGTGTACGTGAACTGTGCGTTCTGCACTCCTCTGACCGATAAACGCATCCCGAGACGGACCGTCAACGGATTACGGTAAATATTATTGATGATCGCGTCCGAAAGGCCGAGCGCGCGGAAGAATTGGCGCGAAAGGCCGGTGGTATTGGCGCGGCTATAGCTTTCTACGTTGGATTCGAATGCACCGGTCGCCAGTAATTGGGTTTTGAATTTCGTTCCACTTCCGGCGGTGGTGTAGCTGCCCATCATCGGAAGACCGGTATCAGGATTGATTGCCGCGGGATCATTGAGCGCCACGCTTTCGATCGTTATTCTCGGTGAATAGCTCATCTGCCCGAAGATCTGTCCCATTGTATTATTCTGAAAATCCCAGAGAATAGTGTGGTTATTGATCATATAGAGGACGTTTGAAAGCGTGCGTGCCGGAATCGTGATCCTTGCCATATCGGTAAAGACAGCTGTCGAGGTAACGGCCGGATTCGGAGCGGCCAGACAGCGGTCGTCCGGTCCGAGCGTAATGCCGAGATCGGCCAGCAAAATGGCGGGATCGCAGCTCGTATAAATAATTGCGGAGCCGGACGCGGCAGTTCCCATAAATTTCGCGTTTTTATTGAACGAATCAATTTCTCCCGCATCAGCTTCCGTGATGGAAGAAGTAATAGGACCCTTTTGCATCTTAGCTTCGAGCGCCGCTTCCTTCCGGGCGAGGTTGACCTCATCCATGTCAATTTTCGAGGGGTTCTCGGTTTTTTGTGCCGTAACGATTTGGAGTCCTGCGAGGACAATCGCCAATATGATAAATATTCTTCTCATTTTCTAAATCTCCTGATTTGATATTTAATCTAAAATTTTTGCTATAAAGCCGGATAGCGACAATTATATAATATTTTTTACTTGAGCATCTCAGTATATCGTTCAAAGTGCAAAATATTTAAGGCTTATTCAAAGTCGCCAAGAGCGAAGAATTGGTTATCAGCTCTAAGTTAT
>JANLTD010000856.1:0-3812 GCA_031362765.1 Acidobacteriota bacterium
CGGTCAGCTTTTGATCGGGACTTTCGGCGGCGGTTTACTTACATACGACGGTGCGAATTTCACGGAATTGAAAGCCGACAAAACGCAAATAAAAGCGATCAATTGTTTTTATACCGACAGCGCGAAACTTTACGTCGGGACATTCGATAACGGTTTATGGATCTATGAAAACGATGTTTGGACGCAGATGACAACCGCTGAAAATTTGCCGTCAAACCGCGTTATCGGGGTTGTTAGGAAAGATGCAAATGTTTATGTCGGTACCGATTTCGGTTTAGCGATTTTGCAAAATAAAAGTTTTCAGACCCTCGCCGTTTTGCCTTCGCTTTCCGGTCTGGTTTTGTATAAACATCAGATCTTTCTGACGAAAGACGACGGCGAAATCTTCACCTTTGATAATGCATTAAGTCAATTGCACGCTTCTGAAAACCGGCAAAAATCACGATTAGTGACAACCGGCGATACGCTTTGGGCATTTTCGGATCAAGGCATTTCCAAAATAAACGGCGGCAAAATAAAAGCCTTCAGGAAAAGCGAAAGCAATGCGCTGACCGACAATTTCGTCTCGGCGCTGGCCTTTGATAAAAATGAAGATCTGTGGATCGGAACATTCCGGCGCGGCATTGATGTCTTTTCGGGCGCCGGCGCAAAACTAAAACATCTCGAATCGGAATCGTTGCGCGAGATCAACTTTCTGCAGGCGAACGGTGAAACGGTTGCCGCCGCGGCTTCAAGCGGTTTGCACATTTTCAAGCCGGATTTTAGCGTTCAAAATCAAACTAAAAAAGATGGTTTGCCGAGCGATTCGATCACCCATTTTTCCGGCGATTTCACGGCGACGACCCGCGGTTTGGCATTTCGGGAAAACGGTAAATTACGTGTTCTCTCGACCGTTCAGGGTTTGCCGAACAATGCCGTTTATACGACTTTGCAAATCAACGGGAAGCTCTACGCCGGAACGCTCGGCGGTCTCGCCGAAATCGAGGGAAACCGCGTTATTCGCACATACAAAGATTCAAATTCAAACTTAAAAACAAACTGGATAACGGCATTGATCGAAGCGGACAAGCGCATCGTTATCGGGACTTACGGGGGCGGGATCTTTGAGCTGATGCCGTCCGGTGAAATTCGCGCATTCGAAAATGAAACGGGCAAATTCGTCGTTAATCCGAACGCGATGTACAGCGACGGTGCAAGACTCTACGTCGGAACTTTGGCCGGCATTAAAATTCTTGATCTAAAGACGCAGGAATGGAAAACGATCAAACGAATCCTGCCTTCTGAAACGGTCATGAGTATTGCCGGCAACGCGCAAAGCATCTATTTCGGCACGACCAACGGGATCGCGCAAATTGAGAAAAGTTATTTTGAAAACGGAGGTGCGGAATGAAATTTATGAAGATGCGAAAGAAATTATTAGGGACTGATTTATCGGAATTAAAGCAGACCGATGCCAGGAATTATTTTTTGAAAAAGCAACTTTTTTTATCCGCGATCGGCGCTTTCATAATTATTTCTTTGCTTTTGCCTTTTTACTTCGCAAATGCTCAAACGGGCGTGTTGATTCCGCTTCCTTCCGATAAACCGAACCAGAAGATTCTCTCGCTTGCCGTGATGAACGTTGAAATTACGATTGATAACCAGCACGCGACGGTTAAAATTATGCAGGTCTTCGAAAATCATCAGGCCCCGACTCTCGAAGGAAAATACGTTTTTGCGCTGCCGAAGACGAGTTCGATTTCGGACTTCGCCGTTTGGGATGGCGACCAAAGAATTCCCGGCGTGATGTGGGAAAAGCGCCGCGCAAATCAAATTTACGAATCTGTCAAAGCGCAGAAAACGGATCCCGGAATTTTGCAGACGACCGACGAAACCGAACGTGCGGCGGGATTTTCAGCGAAGATCTTTCCGATCAGCGGTTACGGCACAAAGCGTCTGGAAATGGAATATACGGAAGATCTGGCGGTCGAAGATCTCACCCCGCATTTCAGTTTTCCGCTCAAACCGTCTTTCGGCGAAACTCAAATTGTCGGCGAATTTAATTTGTTGATCCGCGTCGCTAATGATTTTCAATTTACGCCGCTTGAGCCGGCAAATTCAGCTTATTCGCTACAAATCACAAAATCCGAACCGAATGAATTCGTCGGTGAATTTCACGCCTCAAACGTCGAATTAAAGGATGATTTTTCGTTTGATTATCAAATAAACGCGGATGAAAATCAACTTTCTGTCATTGCCTACCGCGCACCCGAACAGATTTCCGCCTATGATTTGCGCGACCCGAAATTTGCCGGTCAAACTGCGGATGGGTTTTTTCAGGCAAATGCGATCTACGCAAAACAAAGCGGCGAAGCGCGCCCGCGGAAACGCATTGTTTTAATGCTCGACACGTCGCTTTCGATGTATGGCGACAAACTTGCCCGCTCCGTCGAGGCGATCGATTATTTTCTGCAAAACATAAGTTCCGAAGACGAATTTAATCTTGTTTTATTCGCCGACGAAGCCGAAGTATTGTCGTCAATCCCTGTTCCGGCGACCGTCGAAAATATTGAAAAGGCGTTTGATTTCGTCAAAAAATCCAGTTTGGGCGGCGGCACAAATTTGAAGCGCGGCTTTCAGAGCGCAATCACACAAGCGCGGAAATTCGACGGCGGCGAAACCGACATCGTTTTGATCAGCGATGCAAACCCGACGCTCGAAACGACCCAAACCAAGGAAATCGAAAAGGTTTTCGACGCGACAAACGCCCGCCTTTTTGCCTTCGCCCTCGGCACAGATGCGAATTTCAATCTCCTGAAAAGTTTGACGGAAAAAACACACGGCGCTTTTGATACGGCGCGTGAAACCGAAGACATCGCGCTGAAACTCAAACTCTTTCTCGAAAAGCTCGGCACGTCCGACATTGCAAATTTCAAATTCACTTCATCAAACGATGCCAATCTTTATGACATTTACGCAAGCGGAAGTAATTCTTTTCCCGGATCGAATATTTCGTTCGTCGGACGCTATCGAAAACCGAATAAACAAACGTTCAATTTGTCGTCAACCAACGGCGCGGAAGAGATAAATCTGGCGCGGGAAATAAATTTGCCGGAATTTGATGAAACGCATTCCTTTTTGCCGCGGGTCTGGGCGCGGATGCGCGTTAACGCGCTCGCCCAGGCGATGGATCGCGACGGCGAGCGCGAAGATTACATTGTGGAAATAATTCGTCTGTCGGAAAAATACAAGTTCGTGACCGATTACACGGCGTTCATCGCCGCGCCGCGCGCGCTGCTGCGTCCGCGGCTGATTCAGCCGGGCGATCCGGTCATTCGGGTCAAAACCGATCCCTCGATCAAAGAAGTTTTCGCTGTATTGCCGTTTGGTGAAACTCTGCCGCTCAAGTTTTTGGCCGCCGATGATGTTTGGGAAGCCAGATTTCTCGCACCCGTCTGGATGGCTGACGGCAAATATAAATGCCGGCTTTTGCTGACCGATAAAAACGGAATCGGTTACAGCGAAGACAAAACTTTCGTCGTCGACAGCCGCGCGCCGAAAGTAAAGATCAATCTCGAAAAACAAACTTTTCAAGCCGGCGAAGAAATAAATCTGAAAATTGCCGCCGACAGCGACACGAACCGGTTGGTCGCCAAGTTTTACCGCGCAAATCCCGTGCAGATCTTCTGGTCGGACGAGGCCAAAATCAATCTCGGCAAAATTAGAATTCCTGAAAATCTCGTTTCGGGAAAATACGTTTTGAGCGTTTCGGCGGAAGATTTCGCGCACAATCAAACGACCGAAGAAATCGAGATCGAGGTATTGGGAAAATG
>JANLTD010000897.1:0-6290 GCA_031362765.1 Acidobacteriota bacterium
GTGAAAAGGTTTAAAAGTGAAAAAGTGAAAAAGTTGGGTTGAAACCTCTCGACCCAACTTTTTCACTTTTTCACTTTTAAACCTTTTCACTTTTAAACCTTTTCTACTTCTGAAGAAAATAATTTGAGTTCTTCTGTGTCGTGCGGCTGCGTGATCAGACCTTCAAACTTGAAGCCGATCTTTTCAAGCAGTCTGCCCGAACTTTCGTTGTCTTGGGTGGTAATTGCGACAACGCGTTTTAAGCCCAAAACCTCTCTGCCGTAATTCATCACGGCTGAAGCCGATTCAAAAGCAAACCCGCGTTTCTCAAACTGCGGCAGAAACGCAAAACCAATGTCTGCGTCGGGCAAAGAATCGCGCTTGACGAAACCGCAAATGCCGACAACCCGATTTGGGATTTCTTCTGATGCAGCTTCCGATTTTAATTCAACGGCGTAAAGTCCGAAACCATTGTCGCGATAGCTTTTTCGGTAACGGCTTTCGATAAATTCGCGCGCTTGCTCGGGCGTTCTGACATTCCGGTCGCCGATGTATTTGATGAACGACGGCTGGTTGAGCAAATCGAGCATAAATTCGGCGTCACTTTCGACAATTTCGCGCAAGGTCAGGCGTTCGGTTTCGAGTATTTTCATCTTCTATAGTTTTTTATATCGGGACACAACGGCTTTTTTTGAATCCAGACCGCATTTTTCGCGGTGATCTGCAAAATATCAACCGGCGCGCCGACGTATTCATCACGGGCGTTGATCTCGGTTTCGATCAATTTCCGAATGCCGACCGCCAGACCTTCTTTCCAAAAATCCTTGGTTTCTTCGGGCAAACCGTCAATCGCTTCGGTTTCGCCCAAAAACCGCGTCACGTTTTCGCCCTTGCATTTCGCGTCGCAGTCGTCATTTGAAACGATGGTGCCGAAGGTTTGATCCGATATCTGCCCGAAACGAAACCGGCGCACAAGCATCACGGGTTTGTTTTTCTCAAAACCGGCAACGAGGATCCGCAAAAAAGTCCGGCCGTCAATTTTCTCGCGATAGGTCGGGAAACTGTTTTGTTTGAGCAGCGGCAGCTCGACGTTCAGTTTTTCGATGACGATCTTCGTCAGAATATCGGTTCGCTCAATGATCGAAAGTGTGGGTTTAAGATTGAGCGCGCCCGCCGCGATCGGCGAAATGGCGAAACCCGTTTTCATATCGCGGGCAAATCCCTCGTAAGCAAGAAAAATGTTGCCCGCCTGAACGATCTTACACGCCTGATTTTCCGACGCGTTGCCGAACGTGTCGGTCACTTTGCTGTCCGCGCCAATCACGATTTCCTTGGGAGTTTTGACGGCGGCAATCGTTGTCGCTTTTGCAAAACTCGTAAAAGTCTGCGCAAAAAGCGCAAACACAATGACCTTCGCAAAAAGATTTTTTACGGATTTCGACATCTGACGACAACACTCGTTAAAACGAAGTTTTATTCAACTCGCAGTTTATTTTCCAATCGAAACAAGTTTTGCGTCTCCCGATTCGCTTTGTTGCTGTATGTGACACAAGAAAATTTTTATAATTGAATTCCCAATGTGAACAAAACACAAGTTTCAACTTTCACCAGAACTTCATCATTGACCGTTCCTAATCTCTTCGTCAATCTCGTTTTGTCCAATACGCGCAATTGATGACAAAGGGCAACTGAATCACTCGACAAACCGCCTTCTCCCGCCGCAATTTGAATGCACGACGGCAAGGCCGCCCGGCGTAAATTTGTCGTAAAAGGAATGGCTAAAACAGTTGTGGTAAAGCGGTTGATGGCGTTCGTTTGCATTATTAAAACAGGGCGCGTTCCCGCTTGTTCTGAACCGCGCACGGGATTAAGTTCTGCCAACCAGATTTCGCCGCGACCGACAATCATCAAATTGCGTCCTCGCGATCTAAATTAGCGGAATATTCGCTTAAACCGATTTCGGCAAGTTCGCGGTCTTCGCCTGAGAATTCGCCGTATAAAGCCGCAAGTTGTGTTTCGTCAAATTGTTGTTGAGATTTATGACGTTCGCGGAATTTAAGAAACTCCAAAAATTCCGCAACTGTTTGGAGTTGCGCTTCGTTTAATTCGGTCAAACTTGTTACGACTCGTTCTTTTGTAGAAATCATACGGCTTATTTTACAACAAAATTCTTTTGATTTGCAGTCTATTTTCCAATCGAAACAAGTTTTGCTTCTCCCGATTCGCTTTGCTGCCGTGCGTGATAACTGCTTCGTGTCAGTGGCGAAGATTCGACGTGTTTGAAGCCTAAATCAAGGCCGATCCGTTTCCATTCGGCGAATTCTTCGGGCGTCACGTAGCGTTCGACCGGCAGGCGTTTTTCATAGGGTTGAAGGTATTGCCCGATCGTCATAATGTCGCAACTGACCGCGCGCAAATCTTTCATCAATTCAACGACTTCTTCGAAAGTTTCGCCAAGTCCTGCCATAATTCCGCTTTTTGTTTTCATCCGCGGAAACTGCGTGTCGCGATAATGTGCAGCGCGTTCGAGTAATTCCAGAGTTTGCGTGTATTTCGCGTCGGGACGCACGCGGCGGTAAAGACGCGCAATCGTTTCCGTGTTGTGATTCAAAACTTCGGGACGCGCCGCAAGTACGGCATTAAGCGCGTCTTCGTTGCCCTGAAAATCGGGGATCAAAACCTCGACACGGCACGTCGGATTCATCGCGTGAACTTTATGGATCGTTTCCGCCCAATGCGCCGCGCCGCCGTCCGATAGATCGTCACGATTAACCGAAGTGATGACGGCGTGTTCTAAACCGAGATGCGCGACCGCTTCGGCAACGTGCGTCGGTTCCAACGGGTCAAGATCCATCGGTTTGCCTTTATTGACGGCGCAGAATCCGCAATGGCGCGTGCAGGTATCGCCGCCGAGCATAAACGTCGCCGTCTTGTCAGTCCAGCATTCAAAGATGTTCGGGCATTTCGCTTCCTGACAAACCGTGTGCAGATTCAAGCCTTTGATCAAATCCAAAACCTTGTTTTGATTGGTCGGGTCGCCAATTTTTATTTTGAGCCAATCGGGTTTTTTCAGGCGTTCCTTTTTCTTTTTACTGACAAACTTTTCGATTAAAACTTTTTCTTCGATCATAAAATTAAAACTTCGGACTCTATGAAAGCATTTTAACATTTTGCCGAAAGTTGAGCGACTTGACCTCAAGAAATACGACTTTTGTAAAATCCGGCGCAATGTTTTTCGGGTTTTCTAATTTGTACGCGTGTCAGATTAAATCAATCAGCCGCCAAATTTTGATATTTCGGATTGACGGACGGCTATTTTCTGCGAATTTAGCTATCAGCTATCAGCTATCAGCTTTTAGCTGACAGCTAAATCACTAACTTTTAACCTGACACGTGTAGAACTACTCACTTTTTCAACTTAGGCGAGCGACAACTTTTCCTTTGATATATTCTTTTGTCACCGCTCCGAAATGGCGGCTGTCGTTGCTGTCTTCGAGGTTGTCGCCGACTAAAAAGTAATGTCCGTGCTGATTGATTCGCGCAACTCTTTTAACTATTTCGCTCGTTTGTTCAATCGGGTGTTTGGCAACTACGATGTCGCCGATTTCAATTTTCGCCTCTCTGTCAACCAGAACCGCTTCGCCGTCTTTCAAAGTCGGACTCATTGATTTTCCTTCGCAAATATAATTATGGCGAGAGCCAAGAAAAATCAAGGCAACGTCAAAAAACCCGGCTTCAGGTAAGTCTTTCATTTGTTACGTTTGATTAAACTTTTCTTCATTGGAATTTTTTTTAACGCCGCTCCCGGCAAACTTGCTCTTGACGAATATAAACACAAAATTCATTTAATAAAACACTATTAATTTCTCCAATTTCAGAATATAGACTTGTTTGTAAAGATTCAAATAAAAAAGCTGCCGGCCGAAAACCCCAAAAAGGAAAAATTTCATAATCGGCTTTTTCAAAATATGAACTTGACACGCTCCAAGTCCATCCTGTAAATTGCAAATCAGTGCTTTAACTGCTTTCAAAATTATTGAAAGCGCGAAAAGTGGCGATTTAAGGTTAACTTGCTCCACTTCAAAAAAACTGCTAAACAACTGTCAGGAGAATCTTAATTTTTTTTAAGCTCTCGTGCTTTTTTTAGCACGAGAGCTTTTTCGTTTTGTCAGAACACAGAGCGGTAGCGACGTGGTTTTTTGTCAGAACACAGAGCGGTAGCGACGTGGTTAACTTCACAAAAAGCAAATGGCGCAAGATTTGAAATTTGGTGATTTGATAATCGCGCCGGTCGCAAGGGCTTTATCCGGTCGCTACGGTTCGCGGTTCTGACAAGAGATTTATTATGAATAATTTGGCAATTTCAACACAGCTTGTTCACGCGGGAGAACGCCGTGCCGCGCCATTGGGCGTACCGGCGGCGACTCCGATCTATGCAACTTCAACCTTTGTCTATGAACGAATGGAAGATGTTGACCGTGTCGTCGAAGGCGAAACGAGCGGTTTTGTTTACAGCCGCTACGGAAATCCGACGGTCGCCGCGCTTGAAGATGCGATGGCTCAGATCGAAAAAGGAAAACTCGCTTTTTGCTTTGGTTCGGGAATGGCGGCGCTCCACGCCGCGCTGCTCGCTTGTGAATTGTCTGCGGGTTCGGTTGTGCTGGCTTCGCAGGATCTCTACGGCGCGTCGCTCGAATTGCTTTACACGATTTTCGGCGCGTTCGGCGTGCGGACGATCGTCACGGATTTTTCGGATGTTGAAAATTTGCGGCTCAGAGCAAATGAATTAAAGCCGCGTGTGCTGATCGGCGAAACGATCTCGAATCCGCTACTCAAGGTTTTGGACATTGAAAACGTTGCCCGCATTGCGCGTGAGGCGGGCGCAAAACTGATCGTTGACAATACGTTTGCGACACCTTTCCTGTGTCAGCCGATAAATTTCGGCGCGGATTTTGTCGTCCACAGCGCGACGAAATTTCTTGGCGGACACGCCGACGCGACCGGCGGCGTGGTCGTTGCGCGCGAAGAATTTGACCGCGCCTCGCTGATGGGCGCATTGACGCTGACCGGCGGAATTTTGAGCCCGTGGGAAGCGCATTCGATTCTTCGCGGTTTGAAAACTTTGGGTTTACGGCTTGAAAAACAATGCCGCAATGCCGAGCGTCTTGCGCAGTTCTTTTTGGATTGTCCGCAGATTGAAAAAGTGATCTATCCGGGTTTGTCGGATGAATCGCAAACGGAAATTGCAGCACGAATTTTAAGAAAAGATTTTCGCGGCGCTGTTCTCGGTATCAGATTAAAGACGGATTCGCGGGCGGCGGTTTACCGGTTTATGAACGCTTTACAGCTTTGCACGCGCGCCGCGAGCGTCGGCGATATTTTCACCGGCGTCGTTCATCCGGCGAGCGCGACGCACCGCGAAATGTCAGGGGCAAAACGCGCAAGATTAGGGATTTCGGAAGGTTTATTGAGAGTTTCGGCAGGAATCGAAGATGTCGAAGATATTATTGCGGACATTGAACAGGCATTTGAAAAGACAAGTTTTGATAAATTGCCGCAAGCGTCGGCGAGAGAGAAAGTGACGTTTGAGGTCAATGGTTTGAGCCGAATTATTTGAAAAATATTTTTTCCGGGCGGTTTGGGCTAAAGCAATAAGGAATTGATTTTTATTTTTAATTTGGCTAAAGCCCAGATTTTAACGCCAAATTATCCACTAGCTGAAGCTAATGGCAATTGATAAAAAGGAGAAGCTAAATGATTTATTTAACGGAAGAACATATCAAACAGATCGAAGCGCACGGCGAGCTCACCCATCCGCACGAGTGCGGCGGAATGATCATCGGACATTTTTCAAACCATGGTAAAAAATCGGTCGTCGAGCTTTTGCCGATGGAAAATGCGATGGACGCCTCCGAGCAGCACGATCGCGTATTGATCTTACCGAAAGATGTTTTAAGAGCCGAGCGTTATGCAAGGTCAATAAAATTGGACGTGATCGGTTATTACCATTCGCATCCCGATTGCGAAGCCGTGCCGTCGCAATTCGATCTTGACCACGCGCTGCCGGTTTGGTCTTACATTATCGTTTCGGTCGAATCGGGGAAAGCCGCTGACGTTCGGTCGTGGAAAATGGAAAACGACCGTTCAAAATTTAACGAAGAAGAAATTTTAAGGGAAACAAAAGAATTGTTCACAGATGCGTTTAGCAGATAAATATTCGAGTAGGAATAACAAAAAACTGATGGGCATCTGTGAGCAATAACCAGGGAGAATTGAATTTATGGCAGTAACAATCGTAATTCCGACACCGC
>JANLTD010000903.1:0-3586 GCA_031362765.1 Acidobacteriota bacterium
CCGTTTCCCGCTGCCAAATTTCATCAATTAATTGAATATGTAATACCAATCGCCCGTTAGGTTTTAACTTTTGCCGACAATTTCCCAGAACCTCTTCAAACATTTCATCAGTCAAATGCTGAATGACCGCAAAACTATAAATTGCATCAAGCGACTCATCAGGAATCGTTTCGAATCCTTTTTTGGTCGCTTCGATATATTCAATATTTACGGCAGAATTTAATATTTTTGCACAAGTAATTGCCCCGCTTGAAATATCTATGGCAAAAATCTTTTTAACATACGGGGCGGTTGCCATTGCCAAAAATCCCGGTCCGCAACCGTAATCTAAAACTTCAAATTCGGGTTTTAATTCATTTTTGAGTATCTTTTCATAAATTTCTTGACGAGATTCGGTAATTATCTGAAAGGATGTTTCCAAATATTGGTCGTTACTCATCCCCTTGAAATCAGGGTTGTTCGCATCAATAAAATAATGTGGACTCAGCGCTAATATCCGTAGTGCCCAGATCCTTTTTTTCCATTCGGGAACACGTTTAAGAAAGGTTTGAATCCATTTTGCCCCTAAAAAATTTTGCGGCTCCCTGCCTAATGTTGCTCCCCACTTGATGATATTCAAAAATTTACTCATTAATATTCTAAGAATTACAGCAATTAATTTATTTATTCTTAACTCTTTTTGATAATTTCTTTTATCACACTGTCCGTGTTTTCCCGACAATAAATCTAACAAATAGTAATCCAAAGATTGAAATAAAACCGATTTTAAAGAGATACGGAATGATCAATCCGTAAGACCCCTCATACGAAATACTCGTCAAAAGCATATAAAATAAAGTCGCTTTCCAAAACGAAAACTCTTGGTTTTCCTTCAAAGCAGCGTAAATAATGCGAACTATCAAGCCCAAAATCAGCATTCCGATCGGAATCCCAATCGGACCGAAATTGCGTAAAAGGTCGCCGATCGGCGTCAGCGTGAACGAGTTTTCCCGATAATTGAAATAAAGGTCGCCATAATTTCCGGCATCAGTCGCGACAGGTTTGTCTGCCCATAGGATACGCGGAATAAAAAAGGTCACGCTGTCCTTCCAAATATTGTTATCGAGACCGTAACCCGCCTCATATGCGCCCAGTTTTTCATAGTTGGAGACAACAACCGCCAGCGAACTGACTGACTCGAATCTTTCGGCCATCGCCGTAAAACCGTTTTCCAAAATGGTGCCAACATCCTGATCTGAAACTTTTTCAAAGGTTTGGATTACAACACCTGCATATTCTTCCATTCCCATTCGTTCCTCGGTCGTCTTAATCGTCCGAAAAGTAGTTCCGTAAATCATCCCGAAAACCAATGCAATCACCAATAAAACGCCCGAAACGACTTTGTGTTTGAACTCGATTTTCCGCCCTGAAAATATAAAAGCAAAGGCAATCAAAATAAATAGTTGAATCAGGCTCCCGCGATTGCCTTGAAACGCTGACTTTGTCAGTGATGTCACCAAAAGCAATGCAATGATCAAATAATGATTAAAGGTGAGTTTTGTTTCGGTTCTGAAAATACAAAGCCATAACAAAAAACTCGCTTCGAGCCAGAAAAGTGACAGAAGAAAAATGATCCCATCGTAAGAATTGATTTCTTGTGCTTTCTGAAATCCAAGCAATCCCATTCCAAAGGCCGCTACGGTATTGATCAATCCGATTCCCAAGAGTATTACGCCGGGTTTCAAGACCTGCTCGGGTTTCCATTGCCAGTTTGGCAACCAATGAGAAATTATTTCGCCGATCTTTCTCCCGATCGGTAATGCAAATCCGATTGTCAGTCCGGCAAATCCAAGCATCACAAATACCAACGTCAAAGGCAATTCATAACGCTCGTCCTGCACAAAAGTGAGATAATAAGGCTGCGATAAATTAAAAGTCAGAATCAAACCGCCGATTGCAAATGCCGGGAAAAAATATGACCAGACAGGAAAAACAAGCGGGTGAAACGGGTCGAATTTATTTTTGAAATACAAATAAATACTCGGAGCCAATAGAACCGCGCCGGTTAATAGAGTCCACGGTAGCAGATAATACTTGCTGATGGATTCGGTAAATCCTTCCTCAAATAAAAATAATATGAAAACTGAAACAACTATTAATCCCCCTAAAAATGCGATCGGAAACAACAATCCTTTTCTTTTATCGGGCAATAATGCCGGGTTTTGTAGTTTATATTCAGCCATTTTTTTTATTTTAAACCGCAGACAGCAATTATTCCGTCGCTCAGTTGTGGTGAAATTTTAACACAAATATCATTAAATACGTTATAAATGCCCCGATTAAACGGACGATGTTCTTTTCCGATATCGTAAAAATAAAAGTTTTTGACCGTTAGATTCTCTCTCTCCAAAATCAGACTCAAAGTTTTATATGAATAATAGGCAACATGATCCGGGTGGACGGGTTCGTTTCGGCCGCCTTTTCCCCGCAAACCGTAAATCATAAATCTCATTGCGCAATATGCGTTGATCGTCGTGATGACGAGATTCGATTCCGAATTCATAAACCGCTTGATGCCCTCCAAAAAAAGTCCCGGATTTGAAAGATGCTCGATCATTTCGCCGGCGATGATGACATCGAAGGTCTCCGACAGATCAACTTCACCAAGTCTTTGTAAATCAGCCCGATACAGATTTTTGCCGCCGGCCTCTTTTAATATTTCGAGCCCTTCCCGGTCAAAATCAAAGCCGTACAGTTCGCTTGCAACTTTTTCGAGTTCAAAATGCAAAAGCATTTTGTTGGCAATGGAGTCTTTGGTGTATGGAAAATTGGTGCAACCGAGATGCAGAACCTTTTTTCCTACACACGATTTTTTGATGAATTCTACCCGCTGAACCAGCTCAAATTTTTCACTCATTCCGAATTTTTGTTGATAACTCTTCTAAATAATTGTTTTTCTTCGAGCGTGATAAAACCAACAAACCACAAAACACTGCCGTACACCAGACCGCCTGATATAACCGAAATAATAAAAACCAGCCAATTGACCGGTAAATAATATATCAATAGTTTTTCAAACAAACCGGCAGCGATTGCCGCAATCGCCAAACTTCCGGCCAATCTCAACCAAAATTTAAGCTGGACTTGTTTGAAAAACCATTTCTCGACATAAAAAATAGAAAAGGAAATCGTTCCGAAGCCCGCTAAACGAGCCGCTGCAATTCCAATGTTTCCGTAGTCTTTTGTCAACCAAACCATTCCCAAAATACTGATAATAAAGCATACCACAAAGACCAGACAGTTATAATTCGGATATCCTAACCCGTCCGCCATATACCACGAAATAACTGTGATCGCCGAGATTCCAAAAGTCAGTGTGTGAAGAATCAGCAAGTTCGAAGAATTTTCCGCAAAAACAGGATTCATCCAAAGAGTCAGAAACGTTTTGCTTTCAACAATTAATGTCAGTGAAAAAAAAACGGTCAGTAAAGCGACAATTTTCGTGGATTTCTGATAAAGCCTGAGCAGTTTTTCCTTATCATCTTTTAATTCGCTGGCAAGCGGAAAAATAACCATCATCAGGCTAGAAATAAATCCGTGCATATAG
>JANLTD010000918.1:0-1868 GCA_031362765.1 Acidobacteriota bacterium
CGCGGAAAGCCGCCTCAACGCGGCTGAAATCAAAATTGCGTAACATCCAGTTTTAATTTTCCAAGAAAAACATCTTCCAAATTCAGACTTTTTTAACATTTAGTGCGTCTAAAAACTGAGCGTGAAGTTGATTTACACTCAAAAGTTATTTTAATTTTGATCTCGTGCTAAATTAATATTTATCAACACGAGTAAATGATAAAAAGTTTAACGGATGAGCAATTAGTCGAATTAGCCGTGACGGAAGATCCGGAAGCATTCGGCGAAATAGTAAAAAGATGGGAGCGTAAAATATTCGCGCTCTGTTTCGGTATGCTCAGCCGTGAAGACGAAGCGAGAGATGCCGTGCAGGAAACTTTTATCTCGGCTTATCGGAATCTATCGAATTTTCGAGGTGAAGCAAAGGTTTCTTCCTGGCTGCACAGAATTGCTGTCAATCAATGTTTGACAAAACAAAGGCGGACCAAAACGCGTTCGGAAACGTTTCTGGACGATGAAGAAAATGCGGAAGAAAAGTTTTTTGTCGCGCCTTTACACAAGTCTCCGGCGCGAATGATCGAGCAAAACGAAAAGCTGACACACGTCAGATATGCAGTTAATTCGTTGCCGGCGGATTTGCGGCAGGTGATCGTGATGAAGGAATTTGAAGAAATGACATTTCAGGAGATTTCCGAAACATTAGATCTGCCGCTCAGCACGGTCAAGAGCCGCGTTTATACGGCTCTCAAACAACTGAGAATGAAGCTGGAAGGAACTACTTTAGAGGTTATTTAAGCGATATTGGTAAAAAAGCTATGTTGAATAACAATCACAAAAATACAGATTGCGGATTTTCCGAAGGGTTGGTTTCGTATCTTTATAGCGAATCGAACGACGCGGAAAAGGCCGTGTTTAAGAAACATCTCGACAATTGTTCGGCGTGTAGTGATGAGCTCGCATTGTTTTCCGGCGTGCAATTTTCAATTAATGATTGGAAATTAAAGGAATTTTCGGGTCTTGAAACTCCGCTCATCCAAATTCCGTACGAAAAATCTCAGAAACAATTGATCGTAACAAGCGTCCAAAGTTCGTGGTTGTCGGGGCTACGCAATTTATTCGATCTTTCTCCGGCGTGGTCGCTGGCAACCGCGTCAGTTGTGGCTTTGGCGGTTTGTATCGGCATCGTTCTTTTTGCAATGAATTCACGACAGCCAAATGAAATAGCAGCCTCGAATAAAAATCAATCTAAGCCGGTTGTTTCGCCGACGGTTGAAAATACGAACCCGCGAAATAGCGTTAATAGTAATCAAATGACTGACAAACAGACGAAACCGGTCGTTGACCCGAAATCAACGCAACCGGAAGTTGTAACTTCAAACGGCACGAATCGAAATAATAATCAAGTTGTCAGGATTTCAAACAATCCGCGTCCGAGTCAAAAACCTGGAACTGTTCGTAAGAATAATGAAGTAAAAACCACGAACAAAAACACAAACAAAAACCCACAAATAATTGAAGATGATGATGACGAGGATAATACTTTAAGACTTGCCGAATTGTTTGATGAAATTGATGCAAAATAATTTTTAAGAGGAAATAATATGAAGAAGCGATATCTTATAGGTTTTATTACAGGTTTATTGATGTTAATGACGTTTTCAATCGTCAATGGTCAAGAACAGGTTCCGCCGTCCGAAAATCAAAATCCGAATGCGAATCAAACCGTTCGACCATTTAAGATCTTTGAAGAATTGGGGTTGACGCGCGAACAAATTCAGCAGATCCGCCGCATTAATCAGGAGCGAAAACCGATGATGCAGGAAGTTCAGGAAAAATTACGAGAAGCGACTCGCAATCTTGATGCGGCGATTTATGCCGACGTTACTAAT
>JANLTD010000920.1:0-3760 GCA_031362765.1 Acidobacteriota bacterium
ACTGGTCGAAACGCTCAAAGTCATCGGCGAAAAAGGCGTCCGCATTACACCCGACATTATGGCGTCGGGCGGCGGCAACGGCGACGGCGGCGGCGGCATCGGAACTCTGCTGCTGCTTAATCTTTTCCGTGACCAAATGGCGAAGAATAATGAAAAAGCTGAAACTACCAACGGAAATAAAAAGGTAGAATAATCTGCTTTTGGTAATTCAAAAAAGGTTCAGGTTGAGTTTTTCAGCCTGAACCTTTTTTCCTTGCATAAAATTGCGGTATTTAATGGCTTTTACGGAAGAATTAACTGGAAATCCCGCTGTTATTTCACTTTCTATGCTTAGAAAATTATAAATCGGCATTATTTTTTTAGGCTATGAAAATCCGTTTTCCGCAAAGAGTTTTTATATTTTGTTTGCTTGTTCTTGCGTCTTCGATATTTATTTCGGCGCAAGGTTCGGCGGATTTTGATAAACCGGCGGAAACTTACCGCATCAAATCCGGCGATAAATTAAGCGTCAAATTTCTTAATCACCCTGAAATAAGCGAACCTGCTTTGACGGTTCGCCCTGATGGATTCGTTAGTTTGCAGCTGATCGAAGATATTAAAGCCGAAGGCTTGACCGCCAGCGAACTCAAAAAAATAATCGGCAAAGGTTACGAAGAAATTCTTCTAAATCCTGTTATTTCTGTCAATATCGTCGAATTTGTTCCGCCGGTAGTTTATATCGGCGGGCAAATCGGCAAACCGGGAAAATATTTATTGCGCGACGGAAATTCGCTTGTCAAAGTAATTTTTATGGCTGGCGGATTTACGAAGGAAGCAAATCGCCGAATGGTTTTATATGCTCGCGCCGGCAGGGACGGAAAATGGGCAGTGCGCGAAGTCAATGTTTTGAAATTGATCGAAAAACTTTCGGATGGTCAGGACATTATGCTTAATGATGGTGACTATATCTTTGTTCCCGATTCAAAACTGTCGAAATTTAACAAGGCAATCGAAGGTTTTCAGTCGCTTTTTCCGATTTTGCGGCTTTTGTAATTTGAGCGTTTCGTTTATGAAAAATAATCAAAACAGTTTTATCAATCAGATCTTTCAATCGGTGTTTTCGCACAAGCTCCTGATCGCGGGAATATTTTTTTCGGTCATTGTTTCAGGAATGTTGATCACATTTTTGATTACTCCGAAATACGAAGCCTCGATGTCGATTATGGTTTCACGCGAAAAGATCGACAATCAGGTGACGCCGGGCGATGCGGGTGGGGGAATGGTTTTGCCCGGAATCAGCGATGAAGAATTTAATTCCGAACTCGAATTTTTAAGAAGCAACGAAGTAATTTCGGGCGCGGTTCGCGAGCTCTCGGATGTCAAATACACGCCGCCCCCGGAAACTGGTTTGATCGCCGGATTTCGGAAAACCGTCAAAGGAAAGCTCAATGAATGGTCCGGCAAAAAAACCGAAATAATTGATCCGAAAACTCTTTCGCCCGAAGAACAGAAAAAGTCTTTCGAAGCCGAAGTTGACCGTGTCGCTTCAAATCTTGAAGTCGTGCCGGCAAAAAAATCAAGGGTCATCAAGGTGACCTACAAAGACGTTGATTCGGTCAGAGCAAAGTTGATTCTCGAAAAAATTTTTAAAAAATACGCCGAGCTGCACGTCCAGATCGCCGACAACCCGCAGGTCACCGAAGTTTTCAACACGCAAACCGAAAATTACAGCGCGAAATTAAACAGCGCGACCAACGCAATCAAAAAATTCGATACCAAAAACGGAATCAGCGGTTCGGAGATCGGCGTTCAACGCGAACTTCTTTTGAAGCAATATTACGATACGCAGGCGCAGCTCAGCCAAGCCCGAACGGAGATAACTGAAACAACTCAGCGAATGAACGCTTTTCAAAAACAGATTGCCGAACAGCCTGAACAAATTCAAACCGGTTCGGTCACGAAATATGTCGGCGCCCAAGATCAGATGAAAAGCGAGTTGCTGAAATTGCAGCAAGAGCGCACGCAATTGATGCAAAAATATCAGCCGAACAGCCGTTTTGTCCGCGACATTAACGAACGCATTGCGCAAGTGCAGAAAAGTTTAGATGCCGAACAAAAAGCGCCGCCGCAGGAGAAATCTTACGCCGTCAACGATTTGAAACGAAGGCTGGTCAGCGATCTGTATAATGCCAAATCATCGCTTGCCGCGCTCAAGCAACGCGAAACAAATCTTGCCGGAACGATGGAAAAATATCGTACCGACATTGAATCAATGAATTCAAAAAGCATTGAGCGTGAAAAGCTTGAAAGAAACGCGACTTTGAACGAAGAAGCCTACGTTCTTTATCAGAAAAAAGCGCGTGAAAGCGAGATCGGGCAAACTTTGCAGAAAACCAAGCTGCTCAATTTTTCACTGATCGATCCGCCGTTTGCCGGAAGCAATGCCGTCAATCCAAAGCCGATGCTGAATTTTATCGCCCTTTCGGCGGTCGGTTTATTTGTCGGAATTTTTTGCGCGATCTTTGTTGATAAAGCGTCGGAAGAACTGGTCAACGACATTATTCTCAATCAAAATCAGTTTGAATCGCGCTATGACATTCCGATTCTCGCGGTCGTCCCGGAAATTAAGCAACTCGGCAAGGCTGGAACAAAATCAACAACAAAGCGGTTCAGTGGTCTTCTCAAAAAAGCAAGCTAACCTGGTAATCGAAATTAATTTAGCTTTTAACGATAGATATTCAAACGATCAATTAAAAGAAAATGAACAGTCTAAAACTGAAAATTCGGGAAGTGCTCGTATTTTTTTACAGAATACTTGACGTTCTGGCATTGTGTTTCGCGCTTTGGGTCGCCTTTCTTTTGGGCGCACCGCAGGGCGCGGAATATATCGCAAATGCGATTTTTGAGCCGGATTGGGAAAGTACTTTGTTTTTTGCCGGTGTTTTGCTCAGTTGGAGTTTTGCGCTCTCGTCAATGTGGCTTTATCAATCGAAAAGACTCGCGAGTTGGGAAGATGAATTTCTCGACGCACTCAAAGCGGTCGGGTTCTGTACATTGATTTTGGCGGCAATGATGTTGGTCGCTGAATGGCAGATCTTTCCAAAAAGGTTTCTGGCGATCTTTTCCGGCGTTTCGTTTTTGCTGTTTGGTTTGATCAGAAGTTACAAGCGATTGTTTCTACGTCAGCTTCGGCTAAACGGCAGAAATCTTCGTTCGGTGGTCGTGGTCGGCGCGGGCAAACGCGGACAGGAAATCGCCCGGCTTCTTAAAGAAAAAACGGACATCGGATACAAATTCCTCGGGTTTGTGGATGATCTGAAAGCGGACAACATTCTCGGAACAATTGACGAGATGCCCGATATTTTGGTGAGAAATGTCATTGACGAAATTGTTATTTGTCTGCCGATAAAAACCTTTTACGATAAAATGGAGAATATTGCCCGCGCCGCCGAGCAGCAAGGAATTACCGTTCGCGTATATTCCGATCTGTTCAATCTGCGTCTGGCGCGTGCCGTTCCCGGACAACTCGACGAAACTCCGGTTTTGTCGCTTTATACCGGACCGCTTTCAAACGGTAAAAGAATGCGCATCAAAAATGTCTTTGATTTTATCGTCGCGTTAATTGCGGTCGCACTTTTATCGCCGCTCATGCTTTTGATCGCAATACTTATTCGAATGACGTCAAAAGGTCCGGCGATCTTTGTACAAGAACGCGTCGGTTTGAATAAGCGCCCGTTCAAAATGTTCAAATTCCGCACAATGGTCCGCAATGCCGATGAAA
>JANLTD010000933.1:0-4896 GCA_031362765.1 Acidobacteriota bacterium
GACGGCACCGCTGAAGCCGTAACTCTGAACGATTTTGTGCGGATACATTACCCAGGCGGTTTGTCTGTCGTCGTATCCGTGAAAGGCGACAGCCGCCCGAAACTGAAAGCAAAAAACTGAGGCTTTCAGAAATTCAAAAACTCTTTGCCATAATTTGATGAGCCGCCTTCGCGCTCGGCAAGGCGACGGACTAACTCAAAAATCCTCGCGAAGGCGGCTCATTAGTTCAACCTCTCGGTTTCGAGGTTGAACTGTTTTTCAAATAGTTGCGGAGCTGTTCTCCCAAACGTTTTGGTAGATTAATTATCCCGTTACTAATTAGCGCGACATTTGATAAAAAACCGGCTCAGAATAATAATCGGCGCGGTGAACATTCGGTCTGCGAATATCGGATTCTGACCATCTGAAAAGTTTGATTTCAACCCGAATCGAACGCTGTTTTCTGTTATTTCAGGCACGGTGCGGGTGATACCAAACACCGTTTCGACAAACCGCCGCGCCCGCTCGCCTTTGACCGTCGAAATCGCCGACGAGGCAATTTCATCTCACTGTGCTAATATATTTAGCACTGCCAATCGGGTGAAAAATATAATAAAATTGCGGAAACTGTCAGAAAATTGCGCCGACTTGCAAAAGCGAGTGCTTAAAGAAAAAAAGACCTTGCTGCGGATGCAAAGAAAAAAACTTTACTTTCGAGGCGATAAACAGGTAAATTAGGGTATATCCTTTGCGTCACACCAGATATAGCTGAAATTTTGGACACCAGCTGCGACTATGAGTTTCGAGAAGGTAAACGGACAATTCAACCGTAAGGTTGACCAAGGCAGAACCGAAACCAGGTATAACTGGCGCGGCGATTGGGTTGTCAACAGCCGCGACCGCTGGCAGAATCTGAAGGTTATCCGCAACCGTCATCACATCCGCGAATCAGTTATCAAACCCGACAAACTGACTTATCATTTAATCACCGTCTATATGGGCGCGCCGTCGCGCCAGCAGTCAATTCTGTCGGGGCGCAATTACAATATTCTGCAGTCTGCCGGAAATGTCGCTGTGATGAGCGCCGCCACCGCTTTGAGGTCGTGGTATGACGATACGGAGCAAGACGATATTTACCTGCATCTGGAACCGGATTTTATTAAACGAGTTGCGGCGGAAAGCGCGGATCTGGATCCCGACAAAGTTGAAATCGTGACGTCGCTCGATTCACGCAGTCCGGTCATCGAATCAATGGCACGGCTCGCCTTTGATGAATTGCAGCGCGGCGACGACGCAACTGCCACGAATCTTTACGCCGATTCGCTCGCTAATCTGCTCGCGGTTCAGCTTTTGCGCCAATATTCATCAAACTGTCTGCCGCCCGAAAAGCATTATGTCAACGGGCTGACCAACAGAAAACTGGCGTTGGTTTTGGATTTGATCGAAAGCGATTTGTCGGAAGATTTGTCTCTGAAAGTTTTAGCCGCCGCCGCCGGCTTGAGCGAATATCATTTTTTGCGGATGTTCAAACAGTCAACCGGCTATACGCCGCATCAGTACGTCATCTATCAACGCATCGAACGCGCCAAAGAATTACTGAAAAAAACCGATATGAGCATCACAGAAATTGCTTATCTGCTCGGTTTTTCCTCGTCAGCGCATTTTACCCTTCATTTTCATCGCAAAACCGGAATCACGCCGAGTCAAGTGCGCTAAGGCAAATATTATTTTGCGCATCAATGTCCGAAAACTTAAACTAAAAATCATTAGTAGAGCAATTTTATTGGTGTCATTAAAACGGCGATTCGTCGTCCTCGTCAAAAACGACGCGCCGTTTGATCTTCGGTTCGCGTGATTCGTTTAGATCATCCGGTTTTATTTCCTGCAAGGCCGGATTCCCGCTTTCGTCTTTGAGCAGGATCTCGATGCGGCGTTCAGCTTTGTTGAGACGTTCCTGACATTCGCGCGAAATCCGTACGCCGTCTTCAAAGAGTTTGAGGCTTTCTTCCAATGAGAGATCGCCGTCTTCGAGTTTGCGGACGATCTTTTCAAGTTCACCGAGCGACGATTCAAATGTTTGATTTTTTGAACTCATAAAATTTTAGTATTTGATTAGGTCTTTGGTTCTTGGTCTTTGGTTTTATTCAGGTGAGACGTTCATCGCCAATCTCTAATTGCTTTCAAAAAACCAAAGGCCAAAAAACCAAAGACCAAAGACCTAAACAATTACAATTTTCAACTATTTACCGAAAAGATCATCAAGTTTTTTCTTTAAGTCGTCCATTTTCGGCTTGTCTTTTTCCGGGACATTAATTTTTTCATTCACCTTTTTTAAGACTTCCTTGCTCGACATATCAATCAATTCCTGACCGATCGTGGCGGCGATCCGATCGGCGAGCGCATCGTCTTTGATACCGACGACGCGCCATATCTCACCAACCCGCTTCATTGAAACTTCAAATGCATTGCCTGTGACGCTGCTCGTCACAACAGATGTCTCGGCCTGTGTTTTGAAGTCCAGAAAATATCCGGCGCCGATCGCGATCATCCAGTATGGAACGTTTGGAAACTTATCCGCTTTTTCCTTGATGACACGCGGAACTTCTTCCCTGGCGCGTTGTTTGATTGCGGGCATAAAAGTCGCTGAAACGTCTTTTACTTTGGCGAGTTTTTCAACCGGAAGATTCTTACCGAATCTTTCCTTCGCTTTATCAATGATCTGAGGCATAAAACTCTCGACCACCGCATCAATATCTACCAATTCATCAATCGCTTTTTGGTCGCCGCGCCGTGCCGCATCAACCAGCAGCGCCAGCGAATATTGCGGCTTGGTTTTCAAACCTTGCCAGTAAAAACTACCGACGACCACGCCGACCAGCAAAAGTACGGCGAGCGCGATTCCCGAGATCAGAAGAATCCGGCCGCAACCGCCGCGTTTTTTCGGTTCTTTAGTTTCGACGGCCTTTGGCGCTTTTTTTTCTTCCGGTTTCGGCGTTTCTGCTTTTCGTTCGTCCTTTTCAGGTTCGCCTAAGTTGATCACAAATTGCGACATCAATCTTTCTCCGTTTCAAAAACTTTTGCTTTCAGTTTGCCATCAGCAAGACGAATTTGCACGCGCTCATCAGGCATTATTTCACTAATTGACCTAATAATTTTGCCGTTTTCGGTTTCCGTGATCGAATAACCGCGTTTCAAAACCGCGAGCGGCGAAAGCGCGTCAAGCGAGGCCATTTCGATCTTTAACTCTTCGTCCTTCGTGTCAATCAATTTTTTGACCGCCGAAGTTTGTCTTTCAATCAAAATTGCCAGCCGAGTTTTCCTTAAGTTAATTCTCGAGGCAAGTCTGATCGGCGAAAGCCGCAAAGTTACTTTTTCTAGACGGTTCTCTAACAAACTCAGCTTTTCTTTCAGGGCATTTTGAATTTGCTCGCTGAGATCTTCCGTTTCGTATCGCCAATCTTTGATCTTTTGCGGAAATTGCGTAAAAACAGGCGACAGCGCAAGTTCCTGCAGATCCGAACGGATGCGAAGTATTTTACGATCTATCAGCTGGAACAAATCCTGCTTTCGCTTCGCGACAAACGCTTCGATCTGATCTTCCGATTGCGCGACGATCTCGGCGGCGGCCGAAGGTGTCGGAGCGCGCCGGTCAGCGACCAGATCGGCGATCGTAAAATCAATCTCGTGTCCGACCGCCGAAATTATCGGAATTGCCGAAGCCCGAATAGTACGCGCCAATCTTTCTTCATTAAACGCCCACAGATCTTCCGCCGAACCGCCGCCGCGCCCGACGATCAAAACGTCAATGCGTTCTTTTTCCGTGGCGGTTTTGTTAAATTCATTCGCCAGAATTATCGCCTGCCGGATTTCTTCACCCGCCATTTCGCCTTGCACGCGCGTCGGAATCAAAACGATGCTGACCGATCGCGTTCTTCGGGAAAGGACATTCAAAATATCGTGAAAAGCTGCGCCGTTCGGACTCGTCACAACGCCGACTCTTCGGGGGAAAAATGGCAGCGGCCGTTTCAAATCTTCATCAAACAGCCTTTCCTTGCCGAGCTTTAGCTTGATCTGTTCAAACGCGACCTTGAGCGCGCCTTCGCCGATCGGTTCGAGAGATTCAACCAAGATCTGATATTCGCCTTTCGGTTCATAAACGCTCAATTTTCCGCGCACGCGAACCTGCAAACCATCAAACGGCTGAAAGCGGATCTTCCAGTTCGAGCCGCGATAACAAGCCGCTTTAAGCTGCGAATCGCCGTCTGAAAGCGTGAAATACCAATGCCCCGAATTCGCCGCGACAAAATTAACGATCTCGCCCTCAAGCCAAACGGACGCAAACGCCTTTTCGATCGCGCTTTTGACCTGCGCATTAACTTCCGAAACGCTCAAAGGTCGGCGTTCCTGTTCGTCAAAAAGTGATTGTAAAAGTGAAGATTTCATTTAGTGTCCAATTATGTTATTAACTCACCTGACGCAATTTAAGCAATTTTACCGCAAAGGACGCGACGGACGCAAAGTTTTTTGAAATATTGTTTGACAACTCTACGGCTTTTGCAAAGTCACATGTTTTCCTGAAAATTATTCTTGATGTAAGTTGCGCGGGCGCAAAACGTTCCTAACCTTAAATTTGCTGTAATTTCTTTGATAAACCTTCATCTTTTCTCAAGTTGAAGATAAAAAAGACCTGATAAAACCATTAACAGGTCTGGAAGGGTTGCTTTGCGCCCGCGTTTTCTGACTTTGCAAGAGCCGTATTGACGACTCTTCATTTTCAATCGAAACCCCTCTTTTTTGAATGAAAAAGGCCGAGTTTTTGGACATTTTCATCGAAAAGGGCCTCGCACTGGGATCCACAACAGCGATACATTCTGCAGGTGTATCGTCTGCGGTGGCCCCAGCCGTGAGCCACCCACT
>JANLTD010000938.1:0-1578 GCA_031362765.1 Acidobacteriota bacterium
TTTATAGATTCAGATTGAGTCTATAAACTCTCAACTATTATCTTTCATCTATTCTGAATCATTCTCTGGTATTAGCTTCGGAATAGATGAAAGATAATAGTTGAGAGTTTATAGATTCAGATTGAGTCTGACGGACGCGCAACTTTTTGGACTTTGAATAAGCTCCGGAAGAAGCCGGCGTTTGAGCAACCATTTTTGCCAAGAAGTCGCAGATAGGATAAACTCGTCAATTCCAAAACTAAACCAACGCCGGAAGGAAAAACCCGAACGTTGGCCAAAAGTTGAAAAGAAGAAGGCGAATAAATGATAGAAAGATTAAACAAACTCATTGCACAAGCAGGAATTGCTTCAAGGCGCGGCGCGGACGAATTGATCGCGAACGGCGAAGTGACGGTCAACGGCGAGATCGTCACCGAACTCGGACGCAAAGCCGACGCGGAAAAAGACCACATCAAAGTCAGCGGAAAACTCATCAACGCAAAGATCGCCAAGCGCGAAATTGTCTATGTTTTGCTCAATAAACCGAAAGGCTATCTCTCGAGCGCGGCTGACGCAGAAGGCCGCAAGCTCGTCACCGATCTGATCAAAGGCTACGGCAAACTCCATCCAGTCGGCAGACTCGATTACAACACCGAAGGCTTGATAATCCTCACGAACGACGGCAATTTTACAAACCTCGTCGCATCGTCAAAGACGATTCCGAAAGTCTATGACGTTAAGGTCAAAGGATTGCCGAACGAAAACGCGATCAATAAACTGCGTCGCGGCGTGCGCCTTGACGACGGCTTCAAAACCGCGCCGGCGCAAATCAAAGAACTAAAAGCCACCGACAAAAACGGCTGGTACGAAGTGACGCTCTACGAAGGACACAATCAGCAAATCAGAAAAATGTTCGATTCGATCGGTCACAGCGTCGTCAAACTAAAACGCATCGCCATCGGCAGCATCAATTACGATAGATTACCCGTCGGCGCCTACCGCGAACTAGACCCGGAAGAAGTCAAAAACATCGCCAACCCCGCCAAATATCCGAAACCAAAGGCTGAACCGAAAGAAAAGCCCGTGAAACCGAATAAACCGAAACGTGTGCGTAAAAATTAACTTTGTTTTTGATAGCGCTTTCAATGCAACCCTATCTTTGACCTATTGTTTGGTACTGACCTTTGTCAACCAATACGCCCAGGCAATTAAGACAAACTGGATCGGCAAGCGAAGATATTGCGCCGTCGGGCTGATTTCGTGGAAAATATTTGGATCTGACGCCATATAAATATTTGCCGGATAGACCGCGATCAGAAGCGCGATCAGGCCCCACGCGGCAAAACGCGTAAATTTCGGGATCAACAATAGAATCCCGAGCGCGATCTCAAGCACGCCGCTCAGATAAACGAGAAAAAGATGCGCCGGAAAGATGGGCGGCATCATCCGCAGATAAAAATCCGGGTTTAGAAAATGATTGATGCCCGCGAGCACAAAGGCGACCGCAAATATCCATTTCAGGATCAGTTTTATTATTTTCATTACAAAACACTTTAAGTCATTTCACACAAAGACGCACAGAAAGCAAAAGCGATGAAA
>JANLTD010000939.1:0-1933 GCA_031362765.1 Acidobacteriota bacterium
GCTCAGCAATGCGAAAAATACGAAAAAAAGAAAGAGTTTTTTGATTTATTTTCGTATTTTTCGCATTGCTGAGCGGCAAAGTTATTGCTTACTTGAAAATTACTAAAATTTAAGAGAATTTTGCCTAGTCGCTCCGCGAAAGACACGAAAGATACGAAATCAAGAAAAAAGATTTCGCAAAATTGCTTTTTTTCGTTTTTTTCGTGTCTTTCGTAGGCAGATTTTCTTGGTTTTCGAAACCTATGCAATTTTTAGACCGCTCAGTAATGTATTTTTCGTGTGTTTCGTGGGCAAAAAAAGTTTTTAAATAGTTTCTTAAAAACTAGATACTCGATTTATGTCGAATCAAAGTAACGCCGAGCGAGATCATCCAAATTGAAAGCAGAATAAAACTGACCGGCGTTAGAATCCCGAAAATTCCCGGGTCGAAATTAATTACTGTCGCAAATCCTTCGACCAGCCCAAGTAGCATCAAACCCGAAATTGCAATACCGACAATGCCTTGCCAACGTCTGAAAATTGCCGAATTGAGCATTGCCGCAGAAATCAGAACTATCCAAAATGCCGTAAATAATTGCCCGAGATGTTCGCCGATGGCAACGCCCGCATATTGATGAAAGCCCTCGAAAACCATCACAGCAGCGGATTTGGTCGCTTCTGTAGCGTTTAAATCTGTATAAGTATTCGCCAAACTCGGCGCCAGAAACACCCAGCGAATCAAGCCAAAAACTTGTGTGAAACCAGCTAAAACGCCGAATGTTGTGGCTATTGACAGCAAGTGTTCGTGTTCATCTTTCAGGATTTGGTGAACCAGTTTGGCAACTACGATCATCAGCATCGCGGCAATTGCAAAAGCATACCACGTGGCAATGAGCGTTGAACCGCCTTGTTTGAAGAGCGTCAAAACTGCTCCGGTCGGCTGCCGCAGAATGTTCGGATAATCAAAGATAACGCCCAGGATTGAAAACGGAATATTGATATAAATACCTAAAAAGATAAGACTTGCGGCAGTTATTTTGGATAATTTCGATGACATTATTTTCTCCCTTCCAATTCTTTAAGACCTTCAACTTACTTTTGGTTAGTAATACTTTTTCAAACCATTTTCCGCCCCAATCTTTCGGGCAAAATCGGCCAGTGTTTTTCTGACAAATGTTTGTAAAACTCTCGGCACCTGCGGAAAGTATAAATCTGCATAATCCAGGATTAACGCAAGCTGAAGAAAGTTGGTCGGCATTCCGTCTTTGTTGGTTTTTCCGTCGGTTGCCAGGCCATACATCGAACGAATAAATTTTTCGAATTCGGCGGCAGGTTGTGCTTCGCTGACAAAAACAACCCGTTCGTGATGCGGATTGTTGAAACTGTGCAGTGTTCCTTTCCCAACCGTGACAAGTTCTCCGCTTTCAACGATTTGTTTTGATTTTGCATCGCCGACACACATTTCGAGCTTGCCCGACGTAACTTCAAAAGTTTCGACAAAGTTCAAATGATAGTGAAGCGGTGCTCCGATTGCTATTGGCGGTAAAGTGAACTGGATTTTGACCGAATCAAAACCATCTGCAACCGAATGAATCATCTTCAGACGATCTCCGGTGACGGAATTGGTAATTTCGCGTGGAAGTGCATCTATAATGTTTGCAGATTCTGAGGCAGTTGGTAAATTAAAAAAGTTGTTATATTGTGCGTCCATATTTTTCTCCTAAATTGAAAATCGTATTATCGATCTACAAACTTAGTTTAGTAGATTAAAAGCGAACGCACAGTAACAATTTACGCCGAAAATATGACTTGAGGCGACAAAGTTTATTAGGATTTCGGAAGTTTTTAGGGGATGAGAGTCATTACAAACAAAATCTTTTGTGAAACATTTTGTTTCAGTTGATTAATCGTTTTGTAAAACTAAAAAATGTGCTTACAAAGCCATTTGCAAGCA
>JANLTD010000968.1:0-5366 GCA_031362765.1 Acidobacteriota bacterium
GCGAATTTCAACGTCAACGGAACGGGAACAGCGAATATTCTCAATGCGACGACGCAGTTTAACCTAAACGGCACGCGGATATTGTTCGCTCCGGGATCAAACAACGTGTTTGTGGGCGTAGATAGCGGCAACAGCAGCACGACGGGCGCCAACAACTCATTTTTCGGCGGACTTGCGGGAAAAAGCAACACGAATGGTTTATACAACTTGTTTGCCGGCGCAGGTGCGGGCTACACCAACACGACGGGCAGCTACAACGCGTTTGTCGGCTCAGTCGCGGGTTTTGAAAACTTGTCGGGCGAAAGGAACGCGTTTTTCGGATCGCAATCGGGCTACTACAACACGACGGGCAGTAACAATGCCTTTATCGGCATATCTGCGGGCTACAACAACAAGGAGGGCAACTACAACGCGTTTTTAGGCAGAAATGCGGGCTTCGAAAACACGACGGGCTTCAACAACTTGTTTGTCGGCGCAAACGCGGGCGACAACAACACGACGGGCAATAGCAACACGATTATCGGCTATGACGCTAATGTCATCGGGGGCAATCTGAACTTTGCCACTGCCATCGGCGCGAGTGCGAGGGTTTCAACCAGCAACACGATTGCCTTGGGTCGCACTAACGGCACGGACAAGGTTCTCGCCTACGGACTCGTGCAGGTCAACACGCTCGGCACGGCTGGTTCAACTACGCTGTGCCGCAACGCTTCAAATCAAATCTCGACCTGCTCATCTTCTTTACGTTACAAAACCAACATCAATTCCTTTAATTCGGGTTTGAGCATTATCAATCGTCTGAAACCGATTACTTTCGATTGGAAAGACGGCGGGATGAAGGATTTGGGTTTGGGCGCGGAAGATGTTGCGGCGGTAGAAGAAAATCTCGTCATCCGCAATGAAAAAGGCGAGGTCGAAGGCGTCAAATACGACCGACTCGGCGTCGTTCTGATCAACGCCGTCAAGGAACAGCAGACGCAGATCCACGCGCAGCAGAAACAGATCGACGAACAGAAAAAGCAAATCGAGCTTCTAAAACAAATTGTCTGTGCGCAAAACAAAACGGCGGCAGTCTGCGAGGTGGAAAAATAATGCGAATTACCAATTACCAATTACCAATTACCAATTACTGCATAACGTTTTTTACATTTTTAATTTTTAATTTTTCATTGACGCAATCAGCGCCGGCACAAATTTCATCGGGCGGGAGTTTCAGTCTTGAAAAATCCGTGATATCGGGCGGCGGCGGTCAAAGCGCGGGCGTCGGGTTTGCGGTTGCCGGAACAGTAGGGCAGAATGCCGCCGGAACTTTGACTCAAAATAGCAATTTCTTTCAAATCGGAGGGTTCTGGTCACCCGACCAGTTTGGTCCCACAGCCGCGTTGGTTTCAATCAGCGGAAAAGTTACAACTTTGAATGGCAGCGGAATTCGAAACGTGATTGTTACTTTGACCGATACTGAGGGCGGCGTTCGGACGACAGTGACGGGATCATTCGGAATTTATCGGTTTACGGATGTTGAAGTCGGTCATACCTATATTTTGACAGCTCACGCGAAAAAATATTTGTTCGCTAACCCGACGCAGGTCGTGACAACTAATGATGAATTGACCGATATTGATTTTACGGCTCAAGATTAGAAGAGATAGCCTGAAAAATTTGTAAATAAAAACAGGCGAACGGATTAAAATCAATTCGTTCGCCTGTCTTTCTAATGACGGAAAATTGTTACCGGTTTTCGGACAAAAGTTCGTAATTGCCCATTTCGCGGTTGTAGGAATCGAGCGCACCGACCGAATCAGCAGTTGCGTCGAGCATCTGTTTGGTCATCGCGATCGAATCCGAAAGCTGCTCAAAATCAAGCAGAGAGAATTTCTCCGGCGTGCTCATCGTGACGATCTCGTCATTCAGATAACCAAAGAAATTTTCGATTGACTGCAATTGTCCTTCAACCAATTTGACACTTCTTTCGAGTTCGTCAAACGAAGCCAGACGGCGTTTCAGGATTTCGACATTCGTTTGCTGAATGCGCCGCGTTTTCTCGTCGGGCGAGCTTTCCGATGCTCGGAAAGCCTGCGCAAGTTGGTTATGAACAGCCTGCCGGTTGATCGATTTTAAGTGTTGTTTGCGGCGGCGGTAAACGTCCAAAAGATCGACAAAATCTTCCCAACGCTGTTCAAGCGTTCGTAGATTTGAAGGCAATTGGCGGGCACCGGTGAATTTATGATAGTTTTCCTGAATTTTATCTTTCTGCCAGCGCAGGTATTCGACCGCTTCGCGTTCGCGCGGCGTAAAACTCTTGATCAATTTTTCGCGAGTGGCTTTGTTGAGCGCGCGGTATCGTTCTTTTTCGCGGTTATTGACAAGTTGACGGTAAGCCGGAACCATTGGCAGAGCAATTAAATAAACGGCTTCAAAGATCAGCGCGATAAACAGAGGAATAATGCTGCCGGTGTAGGCGGCGGCCACCAGAAAGCCGGCTAAACCCCAGAAATTAACCGGTTCTTTGACCGCCTCCTTAACGAATTTGGTGTTAAATCTAGTGATTTCTTGTTGATACTTCGCTAAATCAGCCATAAATATTGTAGATGCTATTTTTGCCGTTTAAGTTTCGCCAGTTCTGCTTTTAATTTTTCGATTTCCGACTCCAACCTTCCAACTTTTGATGCTTGTTTTGTCAAATCTTCCATTGTCGGCAGAAAACGTTTCGTTTCAGGATTGAATAACCGAAGCGTTTCGCCCGTGTCAACAATTTCTAAACCGAGTGCCGGACTGAAAACTCTGCCGCGTTTTACCTTAATTTCTTTAAATTCCTCTTCTTTCAGATGATAAGCAACCAGCGGTTCAGCCAAATAATCATATTCCGGGTCAAAAATATAATATTCCTTAACGCCCAAATCCTGATAAAGAATAAATTTCTTTTGAAAATCTTCTTTCCAAGTTTCACGCGAAGAAATTTCAAAAACCACTTCGGGAATTTTTTCTTCCCAAAGTTTGAATGTTCGGCGAGGGTAATTTTTTACACCTTTAACAACCATCACATCCGGTGCGATAACCTTTCGCGGATTACCTTCTTCATAATAAAACATCATATCGGCAATCACGACGACATTATTTTGTTGATTGAAGAACGTTTTCAAAGTTTGAAGAAGATTCGCTATTAAATCTATATGAAATGCTGTTTCTCCTATAGGCTTACCATCGGATTCGGGATAAAAAACCTCTTTCTTGCCGTTTTTATGAGGCAAGGTTCCAATAGATTTTCTTTTTTCGGCAACCGTTAAATTCATTTTTGCTGATTCGCTTCGTTGATATTTTAACCGATAACCTCCGCCAGAGTATTTTCAGCGACGGGCGAAAGTGATAAAACTAAGAAAAAATCCATTGGATAAATTGCTACCTCACCTTTTTCGTCAATCAGACATGCACGATTTCCGCCGAGTTTGACTTTGTAAATTTTTGTCGGAACAATCAATTTTTCATCATCGGTTTTTATACAAACTGCAAAAACGCTCTCAGAACCAGGCTCCGGCGTATTTGGAATTTTGATTCGCGTTTCACGCCCAAAGATCTTTTCTTCTCCGTTTTTATTCACTTTCTTTCTAACCATTCTTGAACAATATTTTTCAGAATTTTTAGTTCTTCAAAAGTTAAATCATCTTTTTCATTTTTTGCATAAATGTCCAAAAGCAAAATTTGTCCGCGTCCCAAAGAAAAATAATAAATTACTCGCGCACCGCCGCGTTTGCCTCTTCCCGAAGATGACCAACGCAATTTACGAATTCCGTTTGAATCGGAAATGACTGCGCCGCGTTCGGGAAATTGACATAAATATAATTGCAATTCGCCAATTTCATCATTTCCAATTAATTTTACCGCCTTTCGCTCAAATTTTAGCGTTTCAGTAAAATCGAAATATTCCATCAATTCTTTTGCTGATTCGCTTCGTTCAATAAAACCTGGTCAAGCACATCATCATTTGCCGCACCCGTTCCGGCGGATATTTGTTTGCCGGCGTTGTTTCCGCCCGCGCCGAGAAGTCCCATCGATTGTTTATACTCAAGCAGTTTGTCATGCAATTGAATATCCATTGCTTCGCGTTCGATGTCCTGCATCTGCGCGTCAACCGAACTTGAACCGAGCTGAAGTTTGGCTTCGGCGGCGGCTACGCGGCGGTCAATTTTTTCGCGCATTTCGTTAAAGGTCGAAGCATCGTCGCCGATGTCAAAGGTTTCCATCGTCTGCGCGAGCTGTTCCTGAAGTTTCGCCTGTTTTGCCGCGCTGATCAACTGCATCGCTTCGGCAGTGCGTTTTTTCATATTCAGAACGTAATTGTCGCGCGCCTTTAATGCCTGTTTCGAGGCCACCTGGGCGTGTTCGGCTTGAACCGTTGTGCGGTCCAAATCAAGTTGAGCTTGCTGCAATTGACCGATATAAGCGGTGGCAATATCGTCGCGTCCCATTTTGACCGAGGCTTTGATCTTGGAATCCAAATCAACGACCTGCGTTGAAAGATTTTCTTTTTGTTTTGCCAAAAGCCGTTCGGTTGCCATCACTTGCGCAACTGAGTTGTTGAGTTCCGGTACGCGGTCCCGCATATCCCGAATTGTTTGTTGTAAAACCAATTCGGGGTTTTCCATTTTGTCCAATGCCGCACCGGTACTTGCTCTGAAAATTCGTGTTAGTCTTGCCCACAATCCCATTTTTCTCTGACTTGCTCCTAAAAAATTATATTAAAAAGTACTTTTTGCCGGAAATCCTTACGACAGCCCGTTTTGCAAAGTTGCAAAATCTGTTTTCAGTATAACAGGAAAATTTAATTAGTGAATAGCACAAAGAATCGTTCAATACAAGTAAAAATTTGGTTTTGCCGAAAATTGGGTTACATTAGAGCCGTAAACTTGGTTCGGAAGGAAAAATATGCGCGAAAGACTTGAAGATCTAATTAAAAGACTTGATGAAAAACTAATCGGAAAATATCGTGTTGACACAGAGATATTTAATTTATTGTCAGAAGTTCAAAGACAAACCGGAATTTTACACGGAGACCGCCCGATTTGCCCGTTTCTGAGGCCGCATTTTTTTGAGCGTTCGCGATACGAAAAGATCAAATACGCTGCCGAAAACCTGAATCTTGCATTTGAACGAATGACCGAAGCGGCACTTGAAAACGCAAAGATCATGGCGGAAATAAATCTGACCGAAAAAGAAGAGCGGATGGCGCGATTGGATCCCCGCTACCGGAGTTTATGCGTGTCAAGCCGGCTGGATACCTATTTGGACGGCCAAGACTTGTTCAGTTTGTCGGGTGAGCTGCTCCGCGACGCGCGGCGCAAAGTGCAGATCATTTTTCAAGACCCGTTCGC
>JANLTD010000990.1:0-10234 GCA_031362765.1 Acidobacteriota bacterium
TATTTTCACCTCACGATGATTTTACCTTTTTTGAATACTTTTTCAACTAAATTTCCGCCGAATTCGTAGGCAATCTCGCGGAAATCTTTGGTATCGAAAATCAAGATATCGGCTTGTTTTCCGATTTCAATTGATCCGATCTGGTCACCTAACCCAATGGCAAAAGCGGCGTTAACTGTCGCGGCGTTGAAGGCCTCCGACGGCAGTAGTTTTTGATACCGGCAGGCAATCGCCATCGCATTTGGCAACGACGGACACGGCGCGCTGCCCGGATTGTAATCGGTCGAAAGCGCGACGGCGCAACCCGTATCAATCAATTTTCGTGCGTCTGCAAACTCAGTTGAACCGAAATTAAAATTGACGGTCGGCGTGACGACTCCGATCGTTTCCGATCCGGCAAGAAGTGTGATTTCTTCCGTCGAAATCGCATCCAAATGGTCAATCGAAGTCGCGCCGAGAGAAATTGCCATCCGTGCGCCGCCGAGATTTGTAAATTCGTCAACGTGCGCTTTGATTCCGAAACCAAGCGATTTGGCGGTTTCCAAAACCCGGCGTGATTGCTTGAGATCAAAAGCATTTCTTTCGCAGAATACATCAACAAAAATCTGAGATTTGAAATTTGAAATTTGAAATCTTGCCATGGCTTTCGGAAGCATTTCTTCACAAATCAAATCGGTGTATAGATCGGCAATTTCTTCATTTGACCAATCCGCATTCCGCAATCGAAAATCTGCAATCGGTATGGCGTGGGCGGGAAGAAATGTCGGAATCAAATCAATCGGATGGGTTTTGTCCAATTCAAAAATCGCTTCGAGCATTTTGAGTTCGGTTTCGGTGTCGAGTCCGTAACCTGTCTTGACTTCGGCAGTCGTAATACCAAGCGCGAGCATTTTATCAAGACGCTTGCGGCTCTGCCCGATCAAATCTTCGACACTTGCTTCGCGTGTTTGGCGAACGGTTGAATGAATCCCGCCGCCCGATTTCAAGATTTCGAGATAATCCGCGCCTTTTATTTTCAGTTCAAATTCGTTGAGGCGATTTCCTGCAAAAACGATGTGGGTATGACACTCGACAAAACCCGGCGAGACAACTTTGCCTTGTGCATCAATCGTATTCGCGCTTTCAAATTCGCCTAAAATTTCATCGGATTTGGCAACCGCCACGATTTTTCCATCAACAACTGCAACCACGCCGTTTTCGATAATTCCTAAATCCGGCATTTGCGCTCCTTTTTTGGCTTTGCCGTTTGAAGCACACGTTACGAGCTGGGCGTTGTGAATGATTAAATCTGCTTTCATTGTAATCTGTTGAAATTTTAGACATTCCGGCACTTAAAAGCAAAAAATGGAAAAAGAAAACTCTTTCCATCTTTCTTAATTTTGGTCAATAATCAAACTTAATAGGAAGTTGAGGTAAATTCTCCGTTTTTGTAAAAAAGTTCGATGGTTTCAATCTCTTTCAAATTGACTTTAAACAATTCGTGAGAGTTTCCGTCTGCGTCATCAACGCGCAAATCCCAATCAGTCGCTTTATAACCCGAAAACGTAATTGTGGTGTATCTGCCCGTCGGAAGCGTTTCAATTCCGAGAACATCGTCGCCCCATTTATCATCGTCGTGCTCCGAGATATAAAGCGCAACAATTTCCAAGCCTGTTTTGTTGACCAAATCAAAATCCTGCTCGCCCGCAGTTGGCAAAACACTGGTTTCAATTACATTGTTTGAACCATAACTTGCCAGATTTTCAGCTTTGGCTGAAACCGTCGCAACACTCATAAACCCAACCAACAACATAATCCCCGTTAAATTCAACCTCATTTTTTTCATATATTTTTCCTCTCTTTCCGAAAAAATTCTTTGGGGAGCAGTTTGATTTGCTTCCCTACTATAAATAAACGAGATTTTGAAAGCAAAACGGACATTGAACAGAAAAACATTTTATATTTTCGATTTTTGATTTATGCTCCGTCTAGCAAAAAGTCCCAACCGGAACAAATGATGAATGACGCTTCGCATCAGATAGTTGAATTAAAATATTTCGGCGTTTTGACGACCGAAGAAATCGCCGAAGTTCTAAAAATCTCGTCCCATTTGCGGACCGCAACGATTTTTTCGTCTTTCACGGCAACCGCGCCGTTTTGAGATAAATCGGATTCGCGCCATTGATTGAGCCGCAAAAAACACAAATTCTTTTCATAAAAGAGTTAACCGCGCCCAACGCCAAGCGCGTCAGCAACCCGATTTATGTAATTAAACCAAGAAGCGATCAGCGTGATCTGCAAAATCGCCGTATCATCAAAACCGGCGGCACGCAGATTTTCGTGATAGCCGGGATGAATCTTTGTTGCGTCCTTTGTCAGTTGCACGACATAATCGCACATCACACGTTCGGCTTCAGTGATCGGCGCGGTTTTATAATCAACCCGCAATCCCGCGATCAAATCATCATCCAAAGTCACCCGACGCAGAAACTCTGCGTGAGATTCCAGTCAGTAATAACAATCGTTCGCAGCCGAAACGACCGTCGCGATCATTTCGTGTTGGCGGCGTTCAAGCGGCAGATCGGGCGACATCACCGCGCTGAATGTCGAAAAAGCATGATAAAGCGCGTCAGGAATCAACGTATGCGAATCAACAATTGATTCGTTGATCGAACTCGCTTTTGGCGCGGGACTAGCATATTCCCGCGGATAGGTACTCCGCGTCTTTATCAATATTTCCTGTAGTTTTGCATCCGCTTCATCAAACGGAATTGTTTTTATCCAAGCCATAATCTAATAGAAAAAGTCACAAAGGGTAAAAGTGAAAAAGTTTTTGTCCATATTATTCAACCAACTTTTTCACTTTTTCACTTTTACCCGTTTAATGCGCCGAAGCATTTGGCAATAATTCTGTCGCCGCGTGATGCGTGTCCGGCAAAAAGTAAAAGAGGATTCCCAAAATCGTATAAACCGAAAGTAGCTGCAGACCTTCGATCCAATTGCTTTCGCCGTCGGAACATATCTGCTGAACAATCAGGATCGAGCCGAAAACAGCGACAACTTCGGGAATCGTAAATTCGAGATTCATCGGTTTGCCAAAAGCGTATGACGCAAAAATCAGAACCGGCGCAACAAATAGCGCGATCTGAAGCGATGAACCGAGTGCGATTCCCAAACTCAAATCCATTTTGTTGCGCATCGCCATCAAAATCGCCGACGAATGTTCCGCCGCGTTACCGATGATCGCAACGACGATCACGCCAACGAAAACCTCTGTAAAACCAAGCGCGCCGCGAGCCGCTTCGACCGCACCAACAAGAAATTCGGAGATCAGCGCAACAAAAGCCGTGGCAACCAGTAAAACCGTGATGGCTTTGCGTTTTGACCAATGATCGCCGGCTTCTTCTTCTTCGCGGCCGACTTCTTGTGCAGCGCCTTGCAGTGCTTCGCCGACAAAATATTCTTTGTGCGTGACCAGCGAAAAATAGAGCGTAAAAATATATGTGATGAACAAGACAATCGCGATCGCCAACGAAAGAGTTTGCTCCTTTTGAGGTGTCCAGCCGCCTTGAGCAACCGGAACATTTGTGGCGACAAGATGGAATACGGTCGGTATAAGCAAAGCGATTCCGGCGAGCGTCAGCGCAGTTGAAGAGGTGCTTGCCGCCGTCCGGTCAAATGTCTGAGTTTTGAATTTTGAACCGCCGGCAATAATCGAAAGTCCGAGAACAAGCAGCATATTTCCAATTATCGAACCCGTGATTGAAGCCTTGACAACACCTTCCAAACCTTTTGACAAAGCAAAAAGCGCGATTATCAATTCGGCCGCGTTGCCAAATGTAGCATTAAGAAGTCCTCCGATGCCTTGCCCGAGATGCTCCGCCAGATGCTCGGTCGCCTTGCCCATCCAACCGGCAAGCGGAATTATCGCCAAACAGGCAAAAATAAAAAGCAGCGTCGGATTTTCGAGCGCCGGAATAAACCGCATCGCAATCGCTATGGGAACAAAAATTAAGAGCCAGTCAAGTGACGGCCTGAGCCAAGATGATTTTGCTGTTTCAGACATAATTCATGCTTTATTGAGCTAAAGTTTCAACCGCCGAATGAACATCGGGCAGAAAGTAAAAAAGAATAGCGAGCACTGCATAAACCGAAAGAAGCTGGACGCCTTCGATCCAATTACTTTCACCATCCGATGAAATCTGTTGGACGATCAAGATCGCAATTATCACGGCAAAAACCTCGGGCAGGGTAAATTCCAGATTCATCGGCGTGCCGAATAAATACGACGCGAAAACCAAGATCGGCGCGACAAAAAGCGCGATTTGCAGAGATGAGCCGAGCGAGATTCCGAGACTTAAATCCATCTTATTCCGCAAAGCCATCAGAATCGCCGACGAGTTTTCCGCCGCGTTGCCGATAATCGCGACGACGATCACACCGACAAAGACTTCCGTCAAACCGAGCGTTTTGCCTGCTTCTTCAACCGCACCGACCAGAAATTCGGCGATTAAAACCACAAAAGCCGTCGCCGTCAATAAAACGGTGAGGGCCTTTTTCTTCGACCAATGTTCGCCCGAATTTTCCAATTCTTCGCCGATCTCTTCAATCGCGTGCATTGAATCGGCAGATTTCATATTGCGATGCGTCACGAGCGAGAAAATCAGCGTCAGAATATAGGTAACAATCAAAACAGTAGCGATCGCGAGGCTCAGACTTTGTTCTTTCGCCGGTGTCCAGCCACCCTGACCGACGGGAACACGCGCCGCGACTTCGTGAAAGATCGTCGGCACAAGTAATGCCGCCGCCGCCAGCGTGAGAGCCGTCGCCGACATACTCGACGCAGTTCGATTAAATGTCTGACGTTTAAATTTCAAACCGCCGGTGAGCAGCGAAAGCCCTAAAACAAGGAGCAAATTTCCTAATATCGAACCTGTAATTGAAGCTTTGACGACACCTTCCAAGCCTTTCGAAAGTGCAAAAAGCGCGATAATCAGTTCAGCCGCGTTGCCGAAAGTCGCACTCAGCAAACCGCCGGCAGCCTGTCCGAGATGTTCGGCAAGATGTTCCGTTCCTTTTCCCATCCAACCTGCCAGCGGAATAATCGCAATGCACGAAACAATAAAAAGTGCGGTCGGATTATTGAGCGACGGAACAAACCGCATCGCGCAGGCAATCGGAACAAATATTAAAAGCCAGTCAAGCGACGGCTTGAGCCACAATAATTTTGTTTCTGACATATTAATGTTTCTAAAATCAGAGCTGCTTCGTTTAATTTTGATTTTGTTTCTTACCTAAAATCAAATAATAAACGGGTAAGCCCAACAAAACAACCGCGACACCCAAGAAACTTGATTGCGGATTCTTCATCGCGATCAACAACAAAACTATCGCTGTCACAAATAAAAAGAAAATCGGCGTAAAGGGATAAAGAAAAGTTCGATAGCCGGAAAACTCCCTTTTACGAATTTTGAAAATTCCGGTAACCGTCAGCCCAATAAAGAAAACGACGACGAAAAAAAAGTATGAGAGGATCTGCTCGAAAGTTCCCGAAAGAATCAAAACGCAAGCTAAAAATATCTGAATGATCGTCGCTCTGTGCGGTGTTCCGAAACGCGGGTGAAGCTCGCCGAAACTCTTGAAAAACAGGCCGTCTTTCGCCATTGCGTAATAAACACGCGGAGCAAACATCAAATAGGCAAGTAAGGTCGTGAGAACCGAAATGATGACAATCGAAGCAAAAATGACGCCACCGATCTTGCCGAATAAAACTTCCCCCGCCTGCGCCGCAAAAGTTTCATCGTTCGTGACATTCGCCAGCGGAACCAGATAAAAGAAAACGGCGCTCGTCAGAATGTAAATTATTGTTATCGCGACAACTCCGATTGCCAAAGCCTTTGGCACATTCTTCTGCGGATTTTCGACTTCGCCCGCAATCCGTGTCACTTCCCACCAGCCAGCAAATGCAAAAAACGCGCTGACGATGCCGCCCGCAAACGCGCCGAAAGTATCGCTCGGAACAGCGAAAAACGGTGTAAAATTATTCCAATTGCCGAAACCGCCCAAGAATCCGAAAGTGATGATAAAAAGCAAAGTAGAGATTTTTAGAAACGTTAAAACTTTTAGAAAATTCGCGCCAAGCTTCGCGCCTAAAATATTTATCGAACCTAAAACGATTACGACCGAAATCGCAAAAATCGCTTGTCCGGCTGATGAAAGCGGCATGAGAAAACCAACATATTTTGTCAATCCAACCGCAAAAATTGCGGTCAATCCGGGATCAAGCACCAGCAAATCCATCCAGCCGTAAAGAAATGCCGTCGGCTTGCCCCAAATCTCACGCAGGTAAACATAACTTCCGCCCGCCTCCGGAAACCGCGCCGCGAGTTCGCCGTAACACAACGCTCCGCTCAAGGTCATTGCGCCCATCAATACCCAAATCACAAGAAGCCAAAATGGTGAACCGACTGATTTCGCCATTCCCGCCGGAACGAGAAAAATGCCGACGGCAATTGACTGACCAATTAGTAAAACAACTGTCGTCCATAAACCAAATTGTCTTTTTAATTGCATAGAAGAGATTTGCCGCAAAGAACACAAAGGTCACGGAGAAAAAATAAGTCTCTGCGTTGATAGTGTTTTCTCCGCAGCCAGATTAGAAAGTAAATCGCGCTGCAAATTGAAAAGCGCGCGGTCCACCGGAACCGAACACACCGCCGGCGGTCGTCACCGGTTGACCGAAATTCGGTGTTCCCAAAACATTCCCGTAACCCGAATAGTTCGTGTTTGAAACGCCCAAGATATTTGTCGTGTTGAAAAGATTGAAAACCTCGACAATCGGCTCAAGGCGAAATCTCTCCTTGAGCTTAAAGACCTTCGACACGCGCACATCGAGCGAACTGAATCTATCGTTAAACTTCGCATTCGCAGGCGCCAGCGGCAACCGGTTAGCCGGACTGCGCGAAGAATTATATTGCGTCAGAAAAGTATTTAGTTCAACCGCATTTTTGAAAAGCCGGCCGCCCGCGTTGCGCTGAAGCTGCGGAACCCGCGATGAACCGTCGGGCAAAATAATGTCCATCGGCACGCCCGAAGCCAAAGTCAAAATCGGCGACAGGCGAAAACCGTAAGGCAAATCAACAGTGCCGGCGAATGTAAAACGATGGCGTTGGTCGTTTGGTGTTGGTCCGTATTCCAGCTGCAGATTATTTGAATTAATTGGACCATTCGAGAAAGGAATCTGGTCGTCGTTGGCGTAATTAAAGGCTTTGGAAAACGCGTAATTGGCGCGGAACCCGAACCGATCGGCAAAGCGTTTTTCGACGCTCAAAAGCAAGCCGTCATATTTGAATTTCACACTCGATTCAAGATTGACAACGCGGTCAGGTCCGCCGACCACCGGATTATTGACGACTCCGATATTGCGTCCGATGATAAAATGCGTTCCGAAATTGTGCAGCAGATCGGCGCGGAACACAAAGTTTCGTTTGAATTCCCATTGCAAACCGAGATTTGACTGCTGAACCGACGGATTCTGCAGATCGTTGTCAATAATGTTGATGCCGGACGCGCCCGCGCCCGGCAAAACAAAACCAATAAACGGATTCGCGAGAGTCGGTGCAAAAGGCAAAAATCTGCCGTTCTGGTCAAGGAAGATCGGCACGCCGTTCTGGTCGGTCAAAGCGTTTCCGGCGCGAACCGAAACCGGCAGTGCGCGTCCGTCAAGTCCGCGTTCGAGCGTGATTAGTTCAAGCACAACACGGTCGTAATAAATTCCGTAACCGCCGTGAAAACTCAGTTTGTCATTCAAAACCGAATAATTGAAACCGACCCGCGGCGCGAAATTATTTAAATCTGCTTTGCGGTCGCCTTTATAAAATGAGGCGACCAGCGGATTGATATTGCCGTAGCCCGAATTGTTTTTGACATTGGTGTCAACTTCATAACGCAAACCGAGATTAAGCGTAAAATTCTTTGTTACGCGCCAATCGTTCTGCGCGAAAAAAGCGAAATAATTGTTGTCAACGTTCGATAAATTTAAGTCACGGTCGGGAAACTGGCTTCGCAAGGTCACGGCAAAGAGCAGATCGCCGTCGTTGATTTGTCCGTCGTTGTTGCGGTCGGCGTTCGCAAAATCCTGCACGAACTCGATTCTTCCCTGTCGGAATACGCCTAAGAATAAACTCGAATCAACGCGCTGAAACTCGCCGCCGAATTTTAATGTGTGGTTTCCCGCAATCGCCGTAAATGTGTCCGAAAATTGCAAGCGTCTCTGCGTCGTGCCCTGCGGCACACGAAAAGAGGCACCGTCGAGAATGCTCGGAAAAGTATATTGAATTCTGTTTGAAACCGGATCGGTCGCGTTATTGAAATCGTTCAGGCTGAAACTGAAATTATTGATAGCGCGTGGCGACAGGACACTCGTCCAGTTTGCCATCAACGAATGAAAGCGGTTTTTCAGGTTTTGTAAGTAAGAAGCCGAACCGATCGAACGGTCGAGTTTGCTTGAATCCCGCGCGTTTACATCTTCAAACGAATAGCGAAAGCTGAAGCTGTTTTTTTCGCTGGCGTTGTAATCAAGACGACTGTTAAGCAACAAATCGTTGAGCGGCGCCAGTGCAAAACCGCGTATGATGCGGCGATTCGGAACATCGCGGATTCCGACCAACACCGCACCGTCCTGATTGCGGTATTCGAGCGCGCCAAAGGCGAAAAGTTTGTTTTTAACGAGCGGCGCGCCGAGCGTGAATGAATATTGCTGACGGTCAAACGGCGGCGCGGTTTGGGTACGGTCGAACGTCGCGGGCAAACCTTGCAGTTTGCGGTCGCGTTCAAAAAACGATAAAGATCCGCGCACATTGTTCGTGCCCGATTTTGTCACGACGTTGATGACCGACGAAGCCGAACGCCCGTATTCCGCCGAAAAGCGATTGGTCGCGACCTGAAATTCGGCAACTGCGTCCTGCGAAACATTAATCAGCGAACCGCCGACGACGTCATCGTTATTATCCGTGCCGTCAATCATCACATTCCCGCCGCGCCCAATCTGTCCGGCAGAAGAAATAACGACCGTGTTAGTTTTGGTCGGGTCAAAATTCGGTGCGAGCGAATTGCCGGGCGTGAGCAGCGCGAGTTCAAGAAAATTTCGCCCGTTGAGCGGCAGATTTTGGATTTCTTTGTCGTTGATGACCGCATCAACTTTTGAGGTTTGTGAATCAATCAAAGGCACTTCACCAAATAATTCTGTTGTAAACGTTGAGCCTTCAACTTCAAGCCGCGGATCCACCGACAAAGTCTGTCCGACGGTTAGAATGATCGAGGCTATTTTCAGCTTTTTGAAACCGTTCGATGTCACTTCAACATCATATTCGCCAACCGGCAAAATCGCTACGACAAATACGCCTTCGCCATTCGTCGTCGTCGTGCGCGAAAGATTCGTCGCTTTATTCGTTGCTGTGACACTTGCATTCGGAATCACAGCATTGTTCTGGTCAGTCACAACGCCCGTCAAAGTCGCGGTCGGTTGTTGCGAAAATGCCAAAAGCGTGCCGCCCAACACGAGCACGAGGAACATCAAGATCCGGGGTAACTTTTTCATCTATTTCACCTTTTTATTTTTTTGTAATTCTGCTATTTGGATTTGGAAATAATTGTAGATTAATCTCCAAGTTGTGTCCAATTTCTATAAGGAAAGAATCGAATTATTTGTATCTGATTCGGACTTTGGCTTTTGGTCTTTGGCTTTTGGTTATATTCGATGTCAATCCGTTGATTTTCAATCAAGATGCGCGGGAAAATAAGCGCATCGGTGAGAAATTCATTGCCAATTTGCAATTTCTTCCAAAAACCAAAGACCAAAAACCTCAACAATTACAAAAAATGACAGAAAACGCCGGATTTTTGCGTAATGAGCATATTCGGCTCGAGCCAATGCCCCATCATCGGATTATATCGACCAATTAATCCGGCAAATTATCCGGATTTGGCGTTATTTTCCACAACATTTACAACTTTTGCCGTCGGCATCGAGATTGAGTTTTTTAAATTCGGCCTCGTTTGCGGCTCGAATCGGTTCGCGGTCGTTCGAGTCAAAATAATTGTTGATTTCCTCGATCAATTTCAGTTTTTCTTTTGCCGATAGATTTAAGAAGCCGTGAAACACCAACGTAATATTATCTTCCATATCCAAATTTACCATCCATTAGCTACTAATAACCATTACTGAGCGGTCTAAAAATTGCAAGGGCTTTGAAAA
>JANLTD010001063.1:0-2453 GCA_031362765.1 Acidobacteriota bacterium
TTCCGATCTTGAATCTTCGCTTTTTTTATCGTTAGAAGTGATCAACACAACCGAACCCACAATGACGCCCGCGCCAATCAGCATTTGTCCTGTGAAAGATTCGCCCGCGATCAACCATCCGAGCAAAACTGCGACGATCGGATTGACATAAGCATAGGTCGCAACCATTGCGGGCTGCGCATTTTTCAGCAGCCAACTGTAAGCCGTAAAACCGATCAGCGAGCCAAATATCATCAGATAAAGGACACCGAGCCAGGACCTTGCCGAAACTTCCGCAATACTAAATGCCGACCATTCACCCAGGATCAAACTGACGAACAGCAAAACCAAACCGCCCGAAAACATTTGCATTCCGGCAGTCATTAGCGAAGATTTCGGAACCGGCGAACGAAGCCCGTAAATCGAACCGGTTGCCCAACTCAAAGCCGCCAACATCACAGCGATCGTGCCGAAAAACTGCATTGAGCCTGAATTGGCCGAACCATTTGTTATTTGTCCGCTGATCAAAAGCCAGACACCGAAAAATCCGATCGCAAGGCCGAGCACGGCTTTCAAATTCGGACGCGTTCCTTTCAACCAAAGCCAGCTTAAAAGCACGATCCAGAAAGGCTCGGTCGCTACGAGAAGCGCGGCAAGACTCGATGAAATATGATGTTCGGCGAAAACAACGCCGCCATTGCCGCCCAGCAGAAGCAGCGTGCCGACAATGAAACTCGTTTTCCAATGCGCGGCCTTCGGGCGTTCGTAATCTTTCGAAAATCGCGCCCAAACCAACAATATCGAACCCGCTGCCGTAAATCTCGCGCCGGCCATCAAAAACGGCGGCAGCGTTTCGATCGCGTATTTGATGGCGAGATAGGTCGAGCCCCAAAAGATATAGACTGCCGCAAATGCCGCGATCAACACCGACAAGCTGCGATTGGGATCGATTTTTGTAATTCCTTTATTCTGCATTTCAACCCTTTGACCTTAAAACGCTCACTTCTTTTCGTGCCGTGCGCGTTTTTTCTTCAGCTTCGGAGCCTAATTCGATTGGCAGTGCGGTCGTTTCTTTGATCGTCTGCAAAACGATCGTCGTTTTGGTCGCCGCGACATTCGGCACGTTTTTTAACCGCTCGCGCAAAAGTCTTGAAAGATGCTCGGTATTTTTGACACGCACCTTGAGCAAATAAGAATCTTCGCCCGCCACGTCGTGAACTTCCAAAACTTCAGGAATTTCCGCCAAAAATTTGTCGGTTTCCGCGCAGCAATCGTGCGTCCGGACGGCGACAAACGCCGTCAGACCGAAATCGAGCTGCACCGGATCGAGTTTTGTTTCAAAGCCTTTGATCACGCCGCGTTCTTCTAATTTCTTGACTCTTTCGAGCACTGCCGACGGCGCCAAGCCGACTTGCCTTGCAATCTCCGCATTGCTTATTCGCGCATCTTTCTGAATAATATTCAGTATTTGTTTATCAATCTCGTTAATCATTCTGTTAAGTTTGCATTCATAAGAATAATCGGCGGAATATGTTTTGTCAAGAAAAATTTTATTCGGTTTGTTTTTTTTCGGCAATTCGCGGATTTTGCATCTTTTGTTTTACATTTATCGAAAATAATCGGGTAATCTGTTAATTGAGGAATAAAACGTATGAGCGCAGTCTTAAAATTGCAAAACGAAACCGAAGAAATAATTTCCTATAATCCGGCGACTGGCGAAGAATTCGGACGCGTCGAAAACACATCTGCCGAAGACGTGCAAGCAGCCGTCAAAAAAGGGCGCGAAGCCTTTCAAACGTGGCGTAAAACTTCATTTACAACGCGCAAAAAATTCATTATGAAAGCGCGTGAAGTGATTCTCGCGGAAATGGACGAGATCGCGCGGCTGATTTCCGATGAATCGGGAAAACCCATCGCCGAAGCTCTTTCAATGGAGATCGCGCCGGTTTTGGACCTGATGCAGTATTTTGCGCGCAACGCTGAAAAACTTCTCAAACCACGCAAGATCGGCATCGGACTTTACGGACTTTTGGGGCGCACCTCGAAGATCATTTACCAACCGCTCGGCGTGGTTGGCATCATTCCGGCGTGGAATTATCCGTTTTCGATTCCGTTGGGCGAAGCCGTGATGTCTTTAATGGCCGGAAATACGGTTGTCCTGAAACCTTCGGAGCTGACACCGTTCATCGGTCTCAAGATCGGCGAGGTCTTTGAAAAAGCCGGACTGCCCGAAAACGTCGTGCAGGTTGTGACCGGCGCAGGCGCCACCGGTGCGGCATTGGTCGAATCCGCGCCCGATAAAATAATGTTCACGGGAAGCGTCGCGACCGGTAAACGAATCGCCGAAGCGGCCGCGAAAAATTTAACTTCCGTCGTTTTGGAACTCGGCGGGAAAGACGCGATGATCGTTTTTGCGGACGCAAATCTCGAACTCGCGGCAGACGCGGCCGTGTGGGGCGCGTTTTGCAATTCGG
>JANLTD010001107.1:0-6517 GCA_031362765.1 Acidobacteriota bacterium
TCATTGTCCGGCACGGGCGGCACACTTTCGTTCACAAGCATTTCATCAAACGGCGCGGCAAACGGTATTTCGCTGACCAACACAACGGGCAGTTTCACCGTCACAGGCGATGGCGGCTCCTGCAGCGTAGCAACGCCGACCTGCACAGGCGGGCGTATCCAGAACACTGTAGGAGTGGACGGAGCGACCGCAGGCATCGGTGTTCGCCTGCAAAACGCAAACGCGGTCTCGCTGACGCGCATGCGGATCGATAACCATCCGAACTTTGGTATCCGTGGCTTGAGTGTTACTGGCTTTACGCTCGACACGAGCCTGATCGACGGCACGCATGGTGCGGGTCTCGTCGCCGCAAATGATGAAGGGGCGATCTCGTTCACGAACCTCCTCGGCTCGGCAGCCATCACCAATAGCACCGTGGCTAATACGACCTCCGGCAGTGGTGCCGAAGTAGTGCTTCGAGTGATCAACACCTCGGGCACATTGGATCGGCTGACGATCAACAACAGCACGATCTTCAACAGCAATAGTGCGATGGGTGTGGGCGACGACGGGATGTATTTTGAATCGCAGAACTCGGCAGTGATGAAGCTGACGGTCAACAATTCGCACTTCACAGCCTCCCGCGCCGATCTGATCCAGACCAACGCACTGAACAGTTCGACGATGGACATCGTCGTAACGAATACCGAATTCAAAAACAATAACGCGGCGATCCTGTCCGGCGGCGGCGGCACGTTGTTCAGCGGCGGCGGGACCGGCAGCACGGCGACGGTCACGTTCAATATCACGGGCAACACATTCCGCGATGCCAGAGGCAACGCGCTGGGTGTGTTCAAAGGCACCGGCACGTCGAACTTCAGCGGGACGATTTCCAACAACACGGTCGGCGTGTCCGGTGTGCCGAATTCCGGCACGCTGGATTCATCGGCCGACATCAGTGCCGAGTCGCTTGGTGCCGGGACCATGACGGTGCTGATCAGCGGCAACACCCTGCGTCAATACAACGAAGAAGGCATCAAACTTTTCGCCAATACGGGCAGCAGTGTGCTGAACGCCACGGTGATCGGTAACACGGTTACCGAACCGGGGAATATCGGCGCTTTCTCCGGCGTGTACGCTGCTGTCGGCGGCGTGGGCGGAGATACGGCCACGGTCAATCTGCTGCTGGGCAGCTTCGGCACACCGGCAAATCAGAACTCACTTGTCGGTAGCGATCCTTTCAACACGAACGACGTGTTTCTGGAGAATCAAGGTGCCGCGACGACGTTCAATCTCTCGCGCGGTGGCTCGGCGGCGGGCACGGTGACCGGTGTCGTGCAGGACGATAATGTCGGCAATCCGACCGTGGGGACGAGCGGCACGATTACGCTAGTCGCCGGCAGTCCGCCGACGCCATTTGCGCCTGAATTTGACGGCGAAAACAAATCGGCCACGAGTTTTGATAATATCCTGAGTTTCTCGAAGGCGGCTTATCAAACGCCGTCAGATAGGTTGGCTTCGATTCAGCCTTTGTTCAGACATTCCTGCAACACCGAAACTGTTTCACGCAGAGAAATAGTTAAAGCAGAAGCGACAGTTGTTGAAACACGGGAAACAGAAGTGGCAAATTATCTGGAAACTGTCGCTGCGTTCTTTAACGATTCTTCCAGATTTGTCGGCGAAGCAGTAGGCAAACTTGATTCGCTGATTACTCCGACCGTCACGGCGGAAGAAACTTCAAACATTTCATCCGCGCCGTTTTCGGGCGAGACGATAAACGTCGGCGCGCCGACGGGCTTTACTTTGCCCGCCGGAAAGAGCATTACGATCAAGTTCCGCGCGACCGTCAACAATACTCCGGTCGGACTGACGCAGGTTTCGACGCAAGGCACGGTTTCGGGCAGTAATTTCGGTAGTGTTCTGACGGACGACACGGCTGTCGGCGGCGCGGCTGATCCGACCGCGACACTGATTGACAGCACGACCGTGACGGTCGCGTCGTCGCAGAATCCTTCGATCACCGGACAGAGCGTAACCTTTACGGCGACCTTGACGGGCGCGCCGGTTCACGGCGCGGGCAATCCGGGCGGCACGGTGCAGTTCTTTGACAACGGCGTTGCCGTCGGTGCACCGGTTGCGGTCGTCGCGGGCGCGGTCAATACCAGCACGGCTCAGTTTGTGACCAGCAGTCTGACGGCGGGCAATCATCCGATCACCGCGACATACAGCGGCGGCGCGGGCTTTAACGCCAACAACACTTCAAATACGGTCAACCAATCGGTCAGCAACACGGCGGTTTGGGACGGCTCGGCCAGCACGGTTTGGGCTGACGGCACAAACTGGACGACCAACGGCGCTCCGTCACTCGCGACCAATGATGTCAGCATTCCGGCAGCCGGCGTAACGAACAATCCGATTATCAGCGCGGCGGATGTAACGGTCAATAATCTGACGCTTTCAACCGGACGAACATTGACAATCAATACTAATCGAACACTCAATATCAACGGTTTGCTGACGATGAACGGCAACAATATTGACGCTTCAAGCGGAGTTGTGGCGTTTAGTTCGAGCGGCACGGTAACGCGCACTTCGGGCAGTATTCTCGGCAATGTGGACAAATCATTTACCGCGACCAGCGCATTTACTTATCCGGTCGGCACGGCAACCGGATATTCACCGGTTGCGGTCAACATCACGGCGTTGGCGACGAATCCTTCAACCCTGCGCGTTCTGGCAAACGACGGCACGGCTCCTGCCGTTCCCATTTTGGTTGATGCCACGACGCTTGACCGCTTTTGGACGCTGACGGAAACCGGCGATTTGACCGCCAATGTTGTTTTCAATTATCTGACGGCGGATGTTGACGGTGTGGAGACCAACTACAAAACGATCCGTGTTGTCGGCACAACGGCAACCAGCCTTCCAAACGGAACGCCGTGTCCGGGCGCAGGAAGCCCTTGTGTCGATGCGGGGACGAATACGATCACTGTCAACGGTTTGCAGGCATTTTCAAATTGGACGGCCGGTGAATTAGCGCCAACGGCGGCCGCAGTTTCGGTCTCGGGCCGGGTGTTTGATTCACAGGGACGCGGCGTGTTTAATGCGGAAGTCAGGATGACCGATTCAAACGGCACTATTAAAACAGCGCGAACCAATCAGTTCGGTTATTACCGCTTTAATGATGTCGGAGCCGGTGAAAGTTATGTATTCAACGTGAGGCACAAACTTTACGAATTTGCCCCGCAGATCTACACGATTAACGATGCCCGCGACGATCTCGATTTTGTGGCGTCACCGGATTAGAACGGCGGCAAAATGTAATTGTTTAGCTCTTTGGTCTTTGGCCTTTGGCCTTTGGTCTTTGGTCTTTGGTCTTTGATTTAATCATCCCTCATCCTTCAAAAACTTCCTCCCTCAAAAAAATTATCCACGAAAACGGCAAAGTCAAAGAAATACCTTTGCCGTTTTCGTGGATTTCAAGAGCGCGAGCCGCTCAGCTCTTTTTCGCGCCGAGGTTTAGTCGACAGTCGGCAGTGGCAGTTGGCAGTTTTGTTTTTTTTGTTGCGATGCTGACTTCCGAAAACCAAACTGCCAACCGCCAACTGCCACTGCCGACTATTTATCGAATTTGTGTTTCGTAAGTTGCTTTGATGCGAAGCTGTTGGGTTTTGTTCAAACGAATATGTTTGCCTCGTTCAACAACCACCGCACCGACACCAAAAGCCGCGCCGACTCCTGCGCCGACCGCCGCGCCGACCGGTCCGCCGACGATGACGCCAACCAACGCTCCCGCGCCGGTCGAACCGCCGACTTTGGTCATATCGCCTTTGATCGAACTTTTGCCTTTAACCGTGCCTTCCGTGTCAACCTGTTTGACGTTGTCGCCTTTGACGGGCAAAACCTCTGTCAGAATCGCGTTAAAATTGCTCCAGCGTCCTTCGGTCAAAACGATCCGGTCAAACGAAAGCAGCATTTGAGAGCGGCGTTTGATTCGGCCGGGTTTCTGAATTTTTGAAATTCGGCCTTCGATGATCGCGCCATTGAGTTCCATCGGCGAGATGATCTTTCCGGTAAATTTATCACCTTCTTTGCTTCGTTCCGTCCCGATCTCCTCAATCAATTCGATGATCAATTCGGTGTCCGTCGGGATGACGATAATGGCATCGCTCGTCGGCACATAACTGACTTCGTTGGTTTTAGTTTGATTCGTCGGTGTTTGATCGATCGTCGAATTATTTGTCGTATTATCCGAAACCGTGTTATCGGTATTTGTCGGCGTCGTTTCGGTATTTGTTGTCGTTGATGTTGTGTCCGAATTTATTGTCCCGCGTTTGTTCAGATCGGTCGGCAGAGTGCCGTCGAACGAACGTTTATCAAAACCCGTGTTGTAGCCGATTTCAAAACCTTGCTGATAGCCGTCGCGGTAATCTTCTATCCGGCCGTAATCTTTGCTATATGCACGGTCGGCTTTTGTATATTCGCCGTGCCGCGCCGGAGATTTCGCCGTGTTGTCAATTACATCGCGATAACCCGCCATATACCCGTCGGAATAACCCGTACGATAACCGCGCTGTAAGGCGATTTTCGTATCTTGGGCGTTAATAGTTTGAATCGGAAGAGTTAGGAAAGATATTAAACTCAGGGAAAAAATCAGGGCAAAGCTCGTAAAACTTCTGGTTAGCTTCATTAGACCTCCTATGTCAAAAAACAAGAAATGTTTTGTCCACTACGGTTTATACACTAATACTTAAGAAATTACAAGAAGAATTTTAAAAAATATTTTTTAACCCTCGAGTTGTTTAAAAGAAATGTGTGTTTTGTTATTCTTAGTTAATAAAATGTGCATTCTCAAAATACCTGTCGGATTGGGGAAGAAAAAATTTTTCCTGTGCATTTCGGCAACTTTCGCTTAGAGTTACTTAATTGATCAAAAGATGCCAAAATATTTTTGAGAATGTGAATTTTCACGGCTTAACTTTAATTTCTATTGTTCAGAGAATCTATGAAAACACTATTTTTTATCCTGATTTTTGCAATTTCCGCCGTCGCGATCACGGCGCAGGCACGCAAGGTTTTTCCGTATCAATATAAAGTGGACGATCTGCCGAACGGTCTGCGCGTCGTCACCGTTCCGACCGATTATCCGAATCTGGTTGCGCTTTACACGGTCGTCGGCGCGGGTTCGCGCAACGAGGTCGAAGCCAAAAGGAGCGGTTACGCGCATTTTTTCGAGCATCTGATGTTTCGCGGAAGCGAAAATTACCCGCCCGGTTCGTTTGATGAAGTTATGAAAAAGGCCGGCGCGTCGTCAAATGCATACACATCGGATGATCGGACGGTTTATCACGAAACCTTCGCCAAAGAAGATCTGGAAGAGATATTGCGGCTCGAAGCCGACCGTTTTCAGAAATTGAAGTTTTCCGAAGAACAATTCAAGACCGAAGCCGGCGCGGTTCTGGGTGAATACAACAAAAACAGCGCGTCGCCATTCTTCAAAATGTATGAAGTGATGCGCGAAACTGCCTTCAAAGAACATACTTACAGCCACACGACGATGGGCTACCTCGCCGACATCATAGATTATCCGAATCAATACGATTATGCGTGGCAGTTTTTCAAACGTTTTTATCGCCCCGAAAATACGACGATCGTCGTCGTCGGCGATGTCAAACAGTCGGAAGTTTTGGCGATGGTCAAAAAATATTACGGTGGTTGGCAACGGGGCGATTACAAAACCCAAATAACCGCCGAAAAACCGCAAACCGCGCCGCGCAAAAAACATATCGAATGGGATTCGGCGACGTTGCCGATCGTGCAGATCGCCTATCGCGCACCGGCATTTTCCGAGACCGAAAAAGATAAAGCCGCGCTCGATTTGCTCTCGATCATCGCCTTTGGCGAAAATTCCGACATTTCACAAAAGCTCGTTTTGCAGGAACAAAAAGCCGTTTTCGTCGCGGCGGATGCGGAAAATCATATTGACCCCGAACTTTTTACCGCTTACGCCCAAATCAAAGATGTGAAAGATATGGATTATGTGCAGGGCGAAATCTTAAAAACCTACAAACGCTACACAACCGAACTCGTTCCGCAAAAACAACTGAACGAAACGCGCGCTCGCTTGCGTTACGGTTTTGTGTTGGGAATGAACAGCAACAACGCGATTGCCGGCGCGCTGGCGCAATACATCGCGCTGCGCCGTTCACCCGACACGGTTGACAAGGTTTTCGCGCTTTACGATTCGATCACGCCCGAGGACATCCGAAAATTTGCCGCGAAATATTTTACCGACAATAATCAAACGATCGTTACTTTAGCAACGAAAAAGTAAAATTTGAACTATGAATATCGAAACCATTATTGCCCAAAAAGTTCACAATTTGCCGATTACTAAACAGAGTAAAGTCTTGGAGTTCGTTGAAGAATTGGAAAATGTTGATGTGAACGAAAAAGAAACAACCGAAAAAACTTCCCGTTATTCTTTTGTTGGAATTGGAGAAAGCAAGAGCGGCGATATTTCGACCAGAGCCGAAGA
>JANLTD010001173.1:0-3956 GCA_031362765.1 Acidobacteriota bacterium
GGAGATTCCCGAAAATGCGGACTGAAATTTACGGCGAACGCATCACGCTCAAACGATACGAAAAGGCCTTTGCGCCGCTGCTTTTCGAAGCCGCAATTGAATCGCGCGGCGGCGAATTTTCGCGCTGGATGCCGTGGTGTCACGCCGATTACGCGCTCGCCGAAAGCGAATCTTTTATCGAAAAGGTCATTGGAAACTGGCAAACCGAAGCGGAATTCGGTTTTGCGATCTTTGATGCGAAAACGGATGAATTCCTCGGCGGCGTCGGATTAAATCAGCCGAACGATCAGCATAAATTTTGCAATCTCGGTTATTGGGTTCGGACGTCAAAAAAAAACCAAGGCACGGCAAGCGCGGCAACGCGGATTCTCGCCAAAGCGGCTTTTGAAGATCTGCCGATCAATCGCCTCGAACTTCTTGTCGCAATTGAAAATCTGCCGAGCCAAAAGACGGCAGAAAAAGCGGGCGCCGTGCGCGAAGGCGTTTTGCGGAAACGGCTGGTGATCGGCGGTGCAATTCACGACGCTGTGATCTTTTCGTTCGTTCGCATGGATTTTCAAAATTGACTGCAAAAGTAAGTGAATAAAAAAACAAATTTGTAAAAGTCGGAGCGCGGGCAGATTTCCCACGCACCGACTTAAAAATAAATCTGTGCATCTACTTAATAATTAACCGATGATAAATGTAAGCGAAATTTTTGGCGACATTGATATTTACTTGTTCGACCAAATTTTGAAAAACCGTTTCTCGCCCGAGATGCGCATTCTCGACGCGGGATGCGGCGGCGGACGCAATCTCGTCTATTTTCTCCGCAGCCGCTTTTCGGGTTTCGGAATTGACCCAAACGCGCAGGCGATCGAGCACGTTCTCCGTCTTGCGCGGACACTTGCGCCCGATCTTCCGCCCGAAAATTTTCGTGTTTCAAGCGTCGAAGAAATGCCTTTCCCCGATAAAACTTTCGACGCGGTAATCAGCAGCGCGGTGCTTCATTTTGCCGACGACGCGCGGCAATTCGACCAAATGATTCAAGAAATGTGGCGCGTTTTGAAACCTTCGGGACTTTTTTTCGCGCGGCTTGCTTCGACGATCGGAATCGAGGACAAAGTCGAAAAGATCGCAGAACGCCGATATTTACTGCCTGACGGAAGCACGCGGTTTCTTGTTGACGAGGAAATGCTGATCTCAATAACGGAAAACTTAGGCGCGGCATTTGTCGAACCGCTCAAGACGACCAATGTCCAAAATCTGCGATGTATGACGACGTGGGTGATTCGCAAAAATGCCTCTTAATTTTTCCGTTAAAATCGAATTTACCGAATACCGGACGGTAATTTAAGGTCTTCAGTTATCATCCGCCCTGTAATCGGAAACCTGAACGCTCAGAATGAAAGCAGTCGGCACGCACCGCCGCCCCTCTCGCTTGCCTTCGGGATAGATTCCGGCATAAAGGTATTGGCCCGAACTGTCAGCATCTACGCGAAACCAAAGACCTTGCGGCTTTTTCTTGAAGATCACAAATTCGCGCGCTTCGATCTCGCTCTTAAAAACGCTCTCAACGCTGCCGAGCAATTTTTCGGCCGTTTTGACCGGCATTGTCGGATAAATGCCGTCGGCGGTGATATAATGTTTGTCCCAAACTTCGATAAATTCGACCTTCGCATTTTCGTTGATCTTCGCCTTCGGATCTTCTTCTCCGGCGTATAAATGCATCACGGTTTTCCCGTTCTGGTCAACGGCGACCAAAACAAGTCCGTCGCCGTCGCTGATGCGGCTCAGTCTAAAACCCGGTCGAGCTTTTCGGACCTGTGCGATCGTCATTCCGAGCCGGACGGCGCCGGCGGAATTTTTCGTGATCAAATAACTTTGCTGCGCCTGGGCCGCGCCAATAAGCAGACAAATAAAAATCAAAGTGGCAGCTATTTTATTCATTTTTTTCTCCTTAAGTTTTTTGATAATCAATCGGGTCTCTGACACCCGCGCGGTCAAACCCGCGCAAGCGCAGTGCGCACGAATCACAAGTTCCGCACGCGAGAGTTTCACTTCGATAACACGACCATGATAAATGCAAAGGCGCATTTAATTCAAGACTTTTTTTCACGATCGCGGCTTTTGATAATTCAATGATCGGCGTTTTAATGGAAATTTTCGTATCCGGCTTCGTGCCGGTTTCGATAGTTTTCTCAAACGCCGCGTAAAATTCCGGCCGGCAATCCGGGTAACCCGAGGAATCTTCGGCGACCGCGCCGATGTAAATTGCGCCTGCGCCAAGCACTTCCGCCCAGCTCGTCGCGATCGAGAGCATATTCGCGTTGCGAAACGGGACATAACTCGTCGGAATTTCCTTCGATTCCAAATCTGCTTCGGTGACTTCGATCGTTTTATCGGTCAGGCTTGAACCGCCGATCCGCGCGAGATATTCAATCGAAATATCAAGCCGTTTTTCGATATTATAAAAATCGGCGATGTCGTTAAACGCTTTTCGTTCGCGCCGTTCGGTGCGCTGACCGTAAGAAATGTGCAGAAACGCGAGTTCGGCGGTTTCTTGTTTGGCAATTGCCGCCGTGACGCACGAATCCATTCCCCCCGAAACAAGTACGATCGCGGATCGCGGATTGCGGATCGCGGATTTATTTTTGAAACTCATCTTTTTGCTACTTTCCAAGTCCGTCCTGCAAAATCTGCGATAAGTTCCATAGCAGTTTAAGCCCGGGATTTTCTTCCGTGTAAGCGACCTCCATCATATCGTCGGTCGTGATCGCCATCGCAATGCGTCCGCGCCGCGTATAGATGATGCCGACATCGCTTCGCAACCTATCAAGCGCACCGGATTTTGACGCCGATTGAATCGTGTCGGGCAAATTTCGCCCGATGCCGTCTTTGAACTGCTGGCGTTTCAGAATATTGAGCATTTCCGCCGACGCGTCTTTGCTAACGACCTCGCCTTTTTCGAGCATTTCGAGGAGTTTGACCATATCTCGCGGACTTGAAACGCCGAGCCCGAAGGTTTTGTAAAGCGGCGTGTCAGTCAAAACTTTTGCGTCACCGCCGCCGCCGATCTTTCTGAGGCTTCGTGTCTCGTGAAGTCCGAGCGATTCGATAAAGGCATTGACGTTATCGGCGCCGACCTTGTCTATGACGAGATTAGTCGCCGAATTGTCCGAGACAACGATCATCAGATTAAGCGCGGTGCGCAGATCAATTTTCGTGTTGTCGGAAAACTCGAAAAGAACGCCCGCGCCGCCTTGTTTGTTTTGTTTGGTCAAAACAATTTCGTCCGTCCAATTCAATTTTCCCTGGGCGACCTGACGAAAAACCTCGGTCATGATCGGCAACTTGATCGTGCTCGCGGTGCGCACCTGTTCGTCGGCACGAAGCGCGTAATCCTTGCCCGTATCGAGATTTTTCGCGTAGATCCAAACCTTGCCGCTGAAATTTTTGATCTCGTTTTGAATCTTTTCATCCAAAGATTGCGGTACGGCAATTGGAGTCGGCTTTACCTTTTGCGCCCCAATGCTTTGCGAAATTAAAAGAAGAAACGTAAAGATGACGATTTTTTTTAACATAAAATTTTTGTTGGTGAAAAAGAAAACGCCCTTGTGTTAGTGCTTAACATTAACAATATGTTGCTATTTAGTGAATTTAATTCCTAAAACATTCAATACAAAACCAACTATCCGAACACTAAACAAGAGAAGTAAAATTGAAAGACACAAACCAACTATGCCTGAAAAAGTAATTAACCAGGCTTTGGTTTCAGCGGCTTGCCTTTGAATATCATTGAAATCAAGTTCAAAAACCATAAATTCTGACAAAAAAATAAAGCAAATACTAACAAAAGCACAACAAAGAGAAAAGACACAAATAAGAAAAACGAGTAAACGATATAAGATTTTATTCATATTTCGAATTTGTGAGAAAGTTTGTTAGCGAGAAGCGCAACTTTTTCACTTTTTCAC
>JANLTD010001204.1:0-1576 GCA_031362765.1 Acidobacteriota bacterium
GACAGGGCATTCAAATTTTATTGTGATGCCGGATACGTTTGAAAGATTCAGACAAATTATTGTTCAGAGTAAATTTTTATTGATAAGAGGAATTGTGGAAGAAGGAAATATGATCAAAGGTTTGTATTTTAGTTCAATAAATGACTTTATAGTTCAAGTTTCATCGCACGATTTTCATTAAATATTATGTGCGGAAGGGAATTTGAAAGACCGGTTTTGCCCGAAAACTGCAAAGTACGCTAACAAACGGCACCCCTCGTCCTACTTTTGCAAGTAAGAACAACCCCTTATTAATACTACTTTCGCAAGAAAGTAAATCGGTCAGGAATCGAGGAAAGAGAATGATTGTTGCAGCTTGATTTTTTCGTTTAAGTCGTTTTTGATCGTTGGCAGCGCAAACACTCCCGTTCAGATTTCGTTAAATTCCGAAAAAATACGGTAAAACAATTTCATAAATGCCGTAAAAACCTTTCGGGATTCTGAAGGAAAGCTTTTGTTAAACTGACGTGCGGCAGATTATCGTAAGAGGTTTCAGTGATCGATCCGTCGTCGAAATCAAGAATTTGGGCATCCGGAAAAGCCAACAAGATCGGCGAGTGCGTGGCAATTATGAATTGAGCGTCTTTTTCCTTGGTCATCTCCATCAAAATCGATATGAAAGTCAGTTGACTCTGCGGGGACAGGGGCACTTCCGGTTCGTCGAGCAAATATAGTCCTTTCGGCACGAATCTTTCTCCGATCAGGTGCAAAAAACCCTCTCCGTGCGACCTTGCATGCGGATCATCTCCGTATTTTTCGATCAGGGATTGCCTCTGACCGAGCACCGACCCGGTTGCCAGTTTCAGCGCATAGCCTGTCATTTCTTTCTCGAACTCGCCGACCATTTCATCAAAATCATTTCTTAAGCCATCAACCCGTTTGGCAAAATTAAAGAAATCTTCAGTCCTCAAAAAAAAGCCCCGATGAGTCTTTGGTTTCCAGCTAAACTTAAGGCAACTTCCAAGTTCCCGTGCGTGGCGCAAAGTCGGGTCGGTCTGCAAATCTTCACCGCCGACGACAATTGAACCAATTCCGGCAGCGATCGCCTCTAACAGAGTGGATTTTCCCGAACCGTTCTCGCCAACAAAAAATGTGACGGGTTTCGTAAAGGAAAGTTTCACAAGATTTCTGATTACGGGCAGGCTGAAAGGAAACTCACTTTCCTTATCTTGCCCGCAGACTTTACGTTGTAAGTGTCGTAGGTAAATCATATCGAATACGCCTGAGAACCTGACGGTCACATTTTAACACGCTTCCGAAAATGCCTCGAAGTCGAATCACTGCATTTGTATTTTTTGAAATGAATAAACGAACTTTTGCCGATTCGAATCGTCTAACAGGTCTGTCTATTTTGATGCGCGATAAAATCCTCAATCGAAGACACTCGAATCTAATTACTTAAGGGCAGTTCCAAAAATTAAGTTTCATTATACGTTAAAATCGTACGAGCTAATAACAGCAAGATAAAAGTCTCGAGAAATACTTAGAAAACTGGTGGAAAAGCGTTGCATTTCGGCGTTACAAAATGGCTAAGTTG
>JANLTD010001232.1:0-3014 GCA_031362765.1 Acidobacteriota bacterium
GAAATGAAAGCTCGGTGGACGCAATGTTTCATAAGATTCAGGGAATTCATTTCCGACCAATTGCGCAAGCGTGATCCGCGAAAGCGCGTTTTCGACGATTTCGTGAAGCCCGACAATCACGGGGCGGATTCCGCAATCGCCTTTGTGCACGCACGAATCAAGCACACCCGTGTAGCTTTCGCAATGCTTACTTAAAACGTCTTCATCCAAAACCTTGATAACTTCGTTCAAATGGATCTCGCCCGCCGCCCGCGCCAAACTATAGCCGCCTTTCGTGCCGCGGATCGCCGAGACAAATCCGGCCTTGTTTAAGAGCCACATCAATTTGCCCGCGTTTGCCTGAGAAATGCCTTCGCGTTCGGCGATTTGCGGCAGCGTCAGGCTTCCGCCCTCGTCCAAAGTCGCAAGCTGCACCAAACAACGTAGTCCATATTCTTCCTGCGCTGAAATTTTCATCTATTTTAATCCCTCGAAACTCTTATTTCAATCAATATAAATTAAAGACTATCAAAACCTTACTTTTTTATCAAGATTAGTAAAAACATTCGACGTCAGAATAGATCGGAACGATTTAAGAAATTGAAGATCAGACCTTAAAAAGACAGCTGAAATATTGAACCGCTTTCATTAAAAGATATGCAGTTTATTGACTTTACCGTCCAATTACAGTATAAAAGTCCTCGTCTGAACAAAAGCTATTTCAGTGAAACTTTTTGCGGTTTTTTCGCAATTCACGTTGGCAATTTTTATTAACGTTCTGTTGTAATATGAAACATTTTCAATTCCGTCTGACTGCTTCGTTCATTTTGGGTTTGCTCATTATTTTGGCTTGCGGGTGTCCGAAATCGCCAACCGCTAATCTGGCAAACAAAGCGCCGGAAACAATTACCGAAAACCGTGTAACTTTTCTTGCGGTCGGCGATATGATGATTTCGCGCGGTGTGGCCAGCGCAATGGTGCGTGGTGGCAGTCCGCTCGTGCCTTTCAAAAAAATGGAAAGCATTTTTCTCTCGACCGATTTCAATTTCGGCAATCTGGAAGTTCCGATCTCCGGCCGGGATAACGTCGTCGGGAAAGGTCTTGTTTTTAATATGAAAACGACCGACATTGCCGGATTAAAGACCTATAATTTCAAAGTCCTCAATCTCGCCAACAACCACGCGCTTGACCAGGGAATAAACGGTGTCCGGAACACACGAAAGTTTCTGGGCGAAAACGGTTTTACATTTATGGGGACGGGCGAGAATCTCGACGAGGCCTGGCAGCCGAAAATCTTCGAGGTCAAAGGTGTGAAAATTGGCTTTGTCGGCGCGTCATACGCTTCCGTCAACGACGGCGGCGTCGCACGTAACAATTACGTGGCGCGGTTTGAAGACAAAGACAGACTCAAAAAAGCGATCGAACAACTTCGCGCTGACGGGGCAGATTTTATCGTCGCAACGATGCACGCCGGTGTCGAATACACGCGTCGTCCGCATCAGCCGCAGATTGATTTTGCTTACGCGGCAATTGATTACGGCGCCGACATCGTGATCGGCGCGCATCCGCATTGGGCGCAGATTTTTGAGCAGTATAAAAACAAATATATTTTCTATTCGCTCGGCAATTTCATCTTTGACCAGGAATGGAGCCGCGACACAAAAGAAGGACTGACGCTGAAAATCACCCTCCAGAGCCGAAAATCTTCCGTACCGGCTAATTCCGCGACGCGTGTCGAACAGATCGAATTGATCCCGGTCGTGATCGAAAATCACAGCACGCCACGCGTCGCCAACGAAATCGAAACGCAACAAATTCTGAAAAAGATCGGCGCCACCGAGAAAATCATAAAAGTGAATAATTAATGCGATAAATAAGAGCGGAAAGCAACAAAGATTTATCAATTATTCATTATCAATTATCAATTAATTTCAGAGGTTATGAGCGGCTCATAACCTCTGAAATATTCGCATATTAAATGCGATTTTATTGTGAAATGATTTTTCCGCTTATAATCCAATCTTTCATATTCATTTCCAAAGCATTGCATTCTAAATCTTTTTCAATACACCAGAGTGGTTTCCATTCACGAAAAGCGTTGTCGGAGAAAATTTGTAGAAAATCCGCATCACCACTACTTTTCAAATAATCATATTCCCAGTCAAAAATCGCTCGCGGCTCGGTTGTTGAAAACGCAATTTTATTGTTGTTTGTAAAAAAAATATTTTCTTTTGATACGACAGTTACCTTCCAAAAATAACCACTGTTTGCCTTACCGTCTTTCCAATCTTTATTGAAGGCTTTACTAACATCAACAACTTGCCCGCGAATCCAGCCTTTTTCGATTGTTGTGCCTTTCGTATCGCCCAAATACGCATAAATAAAATCATCTTTGCGAAACATTTCATTCCGCAATTTCGGTAAAGTCGGCTTAACTACAGATTTAGAAAGCAATTCATTTTGAATAAACTCAATTCCTGTATGGATCATCCTCATTTCTTTTGCGTCTTCGTGGTCAGACAACATTCGATAAATATTTTCCTGTGCAAGTTGGACAATTCTTTGCAGATTGTGTTTTCCGAGTATTTCCACTTTGCTCCAAGATTTTATTCCGCTGAGTTTATCGCTTTGATTTCCGAGAAATTGTTGTAAGTTTGGCAAGCTTTTATTCATAATTTTGTTTAAAATTTCTTTAAATATTATGACAATTTTTCAGCCATTTCGATCAGTAACAGCGGCTCGATCTTTGTTTTGTAAAAGATCACATTCGCGCTTTCCCAGAGCGGTTCTTCACGGCTGCCGCGCAGTTCCTGCGAAGCCGCGATGATGAATTTGCGAAAGTTTGCCGACTCAAATTCGGCGAGCCGTTTCTGCAAAATTTTCGGAGTCCAAAAGCCTAAAATGTCGAGATAAACCTCTGCGCCGTCGGGCGCGATCAAGACCAGATCGGGCACGAACGCCGTTTTGCCGAGATCAACCACTTCGCGGTTTTGTTTTAATTGCCAATCACCGGCGAGCTTTTCCCAGTTTTTCAG
>JANLTD010000242.1:0-8413 GCA_031362765.1 Acidobacteriota bacterium
TTTTGCAAAAAGCAATTACGGCAACTTTCAAAAATCGGCAAACGGATTTTCCCAAAGAATTACCGCTGGCTTTAACCGATGAATTTGCGACAAATTCGGCAATTATTTTGCGGTGGAATGGGTTTATCAAGCGTAATAAAATTTCAAAGAATATTGATTTCGGTAAAATTATTGAAAATTTGCGAAGTTTTTATGAGCCGATTATTGAAGCAAATAAAGCAAATGATGAGTTTTCAAAAAGTTGGACAAATGAGCAGAATTGGCGGTAATGAATTTTGCTATTTTATCTCCCTCTGTCCTGATTTAAAGTTTCCGTTTTGTTTTCCCGAATATTTAATTCTTTAACGGCTGGTTTTAACTCATCTTTTGCGGGCTGATTTGCTTTACTTTGGGAAATTTCCGAAAGCGTTTCTTTTTGTTTATGGCGTTCGGGTTCAGCCATCGAACCTGAAAGAATTGCGGATAGATTTATCGCTTTTGAATGATCTGCCGCGTCAAGTATTTTTTGCAAATTTTTAGCTTCGTTTTTGACTATAGTTTGGTTGATTCTGAGTTCAATCGTCATCAATTCCTTTGGGGTAAAAAGCGGCTCGTGCAGAAATTTAACCGAGCCGAAAATTGATTTGGTCTGAAAGTCGCGGGCTTCTTCAGAAGCGGTTTTAAAAATCGCTTTTGCATCGCGCAAATTACTTTTGAGTTCGACTTGTTTTTCTTTAACCAACTCTTCTAACTGTCGGCGAGTATCCCTTTTCTCACGATTTTCAAGAAAATACTCCAGCGTTTGATCAAAAAGTGAGCCGCGTGAATCGAATTTGACCTCGGAAAGCGAAACGAATTTTGATTCGCCGGTTTTCTTGTTTACTACTTCAAACTTTGTAAAATCCTTGTGTTTTCTGAAGAGATCCGCTTCCTCTTTGCACCGTGCCAATTCAATCTCGCTCAAAATCTCTCGGGCTAAAGCGCGTCCGGCTATTACTTTTTGTTTCGTTTCGGTAGTGGCGGGATGTTCGTTTCCAGAGCCTTCGATAAATTGTTTTTGCTGTAACCAATTTTCCCGATAAATTTCCGGCAGTTTTAATTCAAAAGCAAGCGATTCGATTTGCTCAAGTTCTTTTGCGTTAAATTTTGCTGCGACAGTTTCTTTTTCGGGATTGGTGTCTTTTTCATAAAAGCCTCCCAGAGTTTTTAGCAGAGTTTTTTCGCGGGCAATTTCTTGTAAGAGATTTTCCTGTTTTTCGTTCAGTTTTTCGATTATTTGGCTTTTTGTTTCTTCAAGTTTTGCAAGTTCGTTCTTTTGTCCGATTAAACCGATTTTACCCAAAACCTTGCTGATTTTGCCTGTCAATTTTTGGTCGTCAAGAGCCTGTTTTTCGATTAATTCATCAACGCCGGAGAGCGTCTGTTTTTTCCCGTCAAGCTCGACCGGAAAATGCCGTTTGCGCTCGCCAAAAGTTTTTAACTGTTTCTCTTGAAACAAAACTTTCAATTCCGAAAGAGTCCGCTTGGCTTTGAGATGTTGGATTTCTTCGTTTGTTCGGGTTAGGATTCCGCGCTCAACGGACAGTTCCGCTCTGACTCTTTCAAAATAATTAGCAATGCGAAAATCTTTCTTTTCAAGCGCTTCGGTTTGAAGCATTTCCACTTCTTCATGGGTTAAATTCGGAACGGGAAGTTTTTTATCTTCCTTACGGTAATTCTGCCTGATTTTTTCCGCCAAAGGCTTGACGGTTTTATAATCTTCTTCATACTTTCTTAAGTTTTGATTCTCTTTGACAACCAGATTATGCAGAATGGTTTTGATTCGTTTGATGCCATCCGAGTTTTTTTGCATTTCGGCTTCAACTTCCGTCTTTTTGAACTCTTCCTTTTTAATCGGATTAGTAATATTTTGTGCTTTTATTTTTCGCTTTGCCGATTTTTCGGCTCGTTGTTCCAAATCGAAAAGGGAAATTACACGGTTTTTGTCGCTGATTTCATCAAAAATTTTGAATCGGCGTTTATCACCGTGATTAACCAGCGAATCCAAATTTCCTCTTGTTTTTTCGAGGTAATATTTAGCCACAATCGCCCGCGCTAAAATATCTCTTTCTTTTTGAACTTCGGTTTTGGCATTTGTATCGGAGTTTCTTGGAATAACAATGTCCTTTGAAATACCTTCCTGAACTTTGTGTGCGGTTTGATATTGCTTTGGCTGAGTTTGAAATTTGTGTTTTTGGGAATCGCGTAGTTTCTCTTTTGTTTGCTGAATTTCCTCAAGTTTTTCCGTTGCCGCTTCAATCAAAATTCCGGGCGCGAAAACTTTACCTTTGGTTTCGGTGTTTTCGTAATGCGGAAGTAACCCTGTCGGTATTTTGCCCAGATGTTTTTTCTCCAGATTCTTGTCAAAATATGTCTTTTGAATAGCGATGTGAACGTGCGGATTTTCTGTGTTTTGATGAATACCCGCCACCCAATTTAACCCGTCTGCATCGAGTTCATTTTCTAATTGTTTTATCGTCTGGCGCGTGATTTCTTTAAGCGATTGGGTGCGCTCCTTTTCATTTTCACCCAGACGCTGAAAGTCTTCCGGTTTGAGCGAAATAACCAGATGATGCAATTCTTCATTGGCGGGACGTTTTTTGGTAATTTCATCGTTCAATAACGAATTAGCCTTTTCGACGCTAATTTCTCCCGATTGTTCATTAAAAATCTCTCTGCCCGAAGGCTCACGCGACGAGTCAAGTTTGCTGTGCGCGATGTAATGGACGAGTCCGCGAGAACTTGCACTTTTAGGCTGAACGCTGACGATTACTTTCATTGGTTATTTTTGTCCGTTATTCGGTTCAATCGGCATTGGCAAAAGTCGCTGTTTAATTTTTTCGATCTTTGTGAAAAGATAAAGCATTTCGATTTCGGTAACTTCTGAATCGGTATCGTGGTGCGCCTCCAAATTTTCAAGTTCACGAAGGGCGTGTTCGATTAGTCCCAACACATTTCGGTTAGCAAAATCCGTGCCGTTTTTCTTTTCGATTTCAACTGGCGAAAAGTATTCAATCAATCTGGTAAAAATCTGATTGAGATAAGACATACAAACCACCGCCACGCAATAGATTTCGCTCGCTAAAATCTTAATAAAACGCGAGTTTTCGGTAATCTCTATCAAACGCGATTCCATCTCGCGGGCGTGTTCTTCCAGTCTTTCAATCGAAGCATCACGCACGTCGTCTTTAATGGCGCGGTGTTTTTCCTGATTGACTAGCCAATCAAGTTTGGAAAGCTGTTTTTTATCGCCCTCAAAATCAAACTGTTTTCCTTTGAGGGCAAGATGCAATAACTTTTGGGCGACGACAGATTTTTTCTTGCCGGTTTTTTCGACGATTTGCCTAATGATTTCATCATCTTTGGCAAACGGTCGGCAGTAGATAGCTTCACCGAAATTTCCGACGGAAACTTCTTTCATTTTTTCGATTACCTTTTTACTTTCGCGTTCTCTCATTTTGCTTTTAAATAAAATTCCTTGCCATTTTTTCTGATATTTTATTGGTTTGATAGTTAGTTTTTTCTAACGGCAGCAACTTTAATAATTGCCGTAAATAGCCGGTAGATAGGTTTTTGCCATCATCTTAACTGTTGCAAATAACCCGATTGCTCAGTTAGAAAATCCAGCTGTATGGAAACAAGCAAGATTCGTTCCAAAAGTGTTTAATTGTCGGCTTTTTTTCAAATCGAAACGGCAAAACTTGAAGTTTCGACAGTTGAGTTAGATTCTAACTGGCATAACCGTCTATTTTTGTTGTATTTAATTTCTAACAGGCGGTGAAAAAGGCTCTATCCTGTCATACAAGTCGGGCAAAACTTAGATTTAATGTCGGAAGGCTATTGTTTGGAGTTTATTTTTCTAGTGCGGCACAGAAGTTGATTTATGGGTAATTCTGAGATTCCGAAAGGGAATAATTTTAATTAAAAGGAAGGAAAATATGTCAGAAACAAATGGAATGAATGTAACTACCAAACCGAAAACCGATGCTCCGATTTTGCAACTTATTCGCTTGGTCTATGTGAAGGTCAACGGCAAAATTCTTGAGTCAACTAATGCCAAACTCGAAAAATATATCGCCTACGCTTCCGAACGAATGAACACGGAAATAACCACCGGCGATTGTTTTGAACACGGATTGAAATTACTTTTTGAACGCGATACCGGCTTTAAGGATTGGCTCAAAGAGAACTAAATAAATTGAGATTTTCGTAAATTTACAGTCCGCTTTTTTTCGGCGGACTTTTTTTAAATCAGTAATGCCAGTTCCTTATTGAATCCGGCAATTTGGGTTCGGTATTTCGACATTATCCCGCGAGCAATCAAAGCCTCCGAGATAGTTAAAACCGTCTTTTCGGCAAACCTTTTCCCCAGTTCGCTATCGAATTTATTAAAACCTTGTCCGTCCGCTTTTTTTGCTCCGTCACAAGCGGCGGCTAATGTCTTCAGTCCGTCGTGTATCATCCGCACCGTGTTTTCATCAGGCGTTCCGCGCATCATCAAAGCCAATCTGTCGAGCGTTTCTTTATCAAGATTTTTTTTCTAGTCGCGGCGGCGCGGGAAAGTCTGTCAGCGGTTTCCTGAAACGCATTACCCGAAGCCCTCGGAACCCAATTCCATTCGATTTTGTGAGTCAGACAAGCCTTTATCAATCGCTCCCAAAACTCGTGGTTGGATTTCATCCGATTGCTGCCGAGCATCGTTTCAACGACATATTTCGAGTCGGAAAAGATTTTTACTTCGCACGGTTTTTTGAGCGATTCAAGTCCGACGGCACAAGCTAAAATTTCCGCCTTTTGATTGGAAACAGCTCCGAGATGACTTGCTTTCAATTTTATCCGCCTGCCGTCTTCGGTCATTATCACAACACCCGCGCCGGCTTGTGATTCTGGGCTACCGTTTTTCAGGCACGAACCGTCGGCATAAATTAAAACTTTCGGGTGTTTTTCATCGGCAGGATACGCCGGATTAATGTTGGAAGTCGTAAAATTTTGGGTTGAAATCGCCGTATTCATAGTTTTAATTTCTCTTACAAAAAAAAAAGCGGGACAAGCAAATTCAGTTACTCATCCCGCTTTATATTTGATTTAATTGGTGGTTTAGTATTGTTCGGCAAAGGCTTCGTCCGAAGTGTCCATTTCGTAAACAGCCGCCATCATTTCGGCTTTTTCTTCCGCATCTTCCGCCGGTTCGATTGAAGCCATTTCTGCAGTGTTTTTCTGCGGCGCGATGACTTCATCAGCCGATTGGTGAACTGCTTTGGCGGGATTGGCTCCGGCAAATTCAAAGTCCTGCAAGAGAACGTCGGCGTTGACACGCGGTTCGCCTTCACGGGTTTGCCACGCACTCAAGTTGAGTTTGCCGCGCACGAGAATTTGACTGCCTTTGGTCAAATATCTTGCCAAAGTTTCGGCTTGTCTGCCGAAGGCGGAAACATTATACCAATCGGTCTTTTTCTTCTGACCTTCGCCGTGCCCGCGAACAGAGTTTGATGCAACCAAAAAGTTTGCGATGGCAATGCCGTCCTGATTATAGCGCAATTCGACATCGCGCCCGGTGTTTCCAAGAATTGTTACTTGTGTTGACATAATTTTTATCTCCTATTTTTTTTATTTTTGTTTCCGGCAGACTCAACAATTCGTGTTTCTGCCTGTAATTTTTAAGTTTTGCCAAGATTTCTGATTGGCTCAAAAATTTGCTAACCGCCTATTTCTTTCTTAGCGAAGCGCGCGTGAAAAGCGATTTTCTTCTTTCGCCTTTCACTTATCTTGCTAACCGCACTTTTTTTATTTTTCGTGTTTGAATTAAACGGATCGCGGAGTAACTCGCACGACTTGTTTTTGTGCGTTCGGTTGTCTGAAAATCGGCGGTTGAATCGTTTTAGTCGCCGATTTCGCGCCAACGCTCGTGGTAGTTTTTAGTGCCGTTTCGCGCAGACGAATCGCGTCCCACAAACGCTGTTTTTCCTGACGAGTTAGAACTTGAATTGATTCGTCGTTGTAAAGGAAAAATTTCAGATAGCGTAAACGATTTGAAGAGGCAGTTTGAATGTCATTGAGCGTCTTTTTGGTCGTTACAGATTGAATTCCGGAAAGCCTGACCTCCTGCGATTTTGCCGCCGTATTGAGAGCCGTGAATTCTTTGAGCGTGATTTTTTTCTGCTCTTTAAATTCGTCGTAAGCTCGTTTTTTAAGCTGGGCGAGTTCGGCAGTGTCGGTTGTTTTCCTAATGCCGAGATGAAGATTTTGATACGCTTCGCGCCTCAACGAGCGGAAATGAAAATCAGTCTTCAAATTTGACCATAAAATCTGACAAACATTAGCGACATACTGCATTTCTTCAAAGTCGGGATTGACCTCTTGAGTGCCTTGGTATTCGATAAGTTTTCCGGCTTTGTTAGTAATAAATCGGCGGACGCTTCTTAAAACTCGATGCGGATAAATCTCATCGAGTTTCGCCGCCAGCCAATCGTTAAATTCTTCGTCCGAAAAGGGAAGTTCTGAGAATTTTTGAGTGGTAGGCATCGGGGTTGAAAAAAGTGCCGGAAAGCCTTTGTTTATCTCTTTTAATTCTTGCTGCAAGATGCGCTGTTGAAGGGTGAAATGACGTGCGTTTTGAGCCGCTTTGCCGCCGATTTTGTGGCCGACAAAGATGAGATTTATGTCTTTTGCCAGAGTTGCTGCGTGTGCAGGTAAATACGAAGCGTCAACCTCGGAATCGAATTCAAGAGCGACGACGGCGTGTTGACCGCCCGACATCGAAAAGCCTAACACGCCGTTCTCGTCATATTGTTCGAGTTTTTCATATGTAATATAATCCGCGTCGAGTTCTTCGCAGGACTTTCCTTCAGCACCGAGATAGTAATTTTCAAATTCGTCCCGAAGAGTTTTGGTAATTTGCGAGTTGCCGATGCGATGAAGAACAAAGTTCATTTCGTCGTCGAAATTAGGAGTTTTCGGCGGGAGCGGCGAAAGATTTTTCCGTGCTTTTTCGATGCGACGCTCATCGGCGACGGTGAATTTTTGCTTGGGCATTTCGCTTTCGGAAAAATCAATTTCACGGTCCTCAACGCTCGCCGTAACTGCTTCCATTTGCATTCCCAAAAGCCCCATTTCTTTCAGCACTTCAGCAATTCCTCGACGGCGGATTTCACCATAATAATAAGCGGCGATTTGTTCGAGTTCATATTGGCTCGCATCGGGACTGCAAATCGCTTTGACGCAGCGGACAAATTCACGTCCGTCCGTTTCGTCGTTCAGCGTTTTAACAGCATATTCAAGTGAGAGAATTTTCACGCGCTCATATGGCGCAGGTTCCACGCCGTCAGCAATTCGCACGACGACATCACCAAGCACGGAAAATTCTTCCAATTCGCGGCGATGACGCGGAAAATTTTGCAGATGTTTGCACCAGTCTTGTTGCGGCGAACCGGAATCCACGGGACGAAAAGCCAAAATTGGGCTTTGGGGAGCAAATTGTTGTAATTGATTGATATTTAAATTGAATTGACCTGCCATTTTTTACCTCTAAACCAACCTCTCGGTCGGAGCAAATGCCTTGGTTTTGTAGGCGGCATTCGCCACTTGCCTAAAATTTAGTTAAAGCACTTTTTGGCAGGCTCGAAAATCCCTTTCAAGTTAGTGTTTGAGGGCGTTTGAAGGAAACCGCTACCCGCCTGAGTTTAGGCGAATAGCGGTTTAATGGTAGGATATTTGGCGGGTGGTTAGTAGCTCAATTCTTGATTGGGAATTTCCTGAATGTCCGAAGCGATTTCGGTTTCGACTGAATGTTCGATTGATTTATCCGTTGATGCCGCGCCGCCGCTGGTTTCTTCTTTTTCGTTTCCGCCCGCAAACTGAAAATCTTGCAGCAGCACGTCGGCACTAACTTGCGGAACTCCTTCGCGGTTAAGCCACGCGCCCGTTGTCAATTTGCCTTGAACCAGCATTCGAGTGCCTTTTTTCGCATATTTCGCCAGAGTTCTCGCTTGATTTCCGAAAGCCGTGACTCGAAACCAATCGGTTTCCTCGATTTTGCCCTGCGGCGAATTGCGAACCGAGTTTGATGCGATTGAAAAGTTGGCGACGAAAGTTCCGTCCGGCGTAAAGCGCGTTTCCGGCGCACGTCCTAAATTACCTAAAATTGATACTGAAACTGACATAATTTTTAATTTCTCCGTTAATTTTTTGAATTGTTTTCAGCCTTTCGGCTCGTGATTTGCTCACCGCTTGTTTCTTTTTTCAATTTCCCGCGAAACTACCGAGTAAGACAACGAAAAGAGAGGTAGTATCAAAAGTTGTGGAAATGGAAAAAAGGTAAAAATAGCGTATCCTTGTTTTGATCAAAAAACATAACAGGTTTGAAGCCTGAAAAGGAGATACGCTATGAAACAAAAAT
>JANLTD010001255.1:0-1996 GCA_031362765.1 Acidobacteriota bacterium
CGGAAACTTTGAAGGGATAGTGAATTTCGGCGGGCTCACGAGGACAAGCAACGGTAGTTTGGACGTGTTTCTGCTGAAGATGTCCGGCACGGATGGAACCACCATTTGGGCACGTAATTTCGGCGCCGCTGGCAACGATATCTCTTTCGGCGTTGCGGTTGACGGCGGCGGAAATCCTGCAATAACGGGCGCCTTTGAGGGAACGGCTGATTTCCTCGGTCTCCCCCTGGTAAGCGCCGGCTTCGACGACATTTTTGTCGCAAAATATAACGGCGCAAGCAGCTCTCATATCTGGTCGAAAGGGTTTGGTGGCACTTCAGGCGAGGTTGGTTTGGGCGTAGCGGTCGATGCGGCCGGAAACGTCTTTGTTACGGGAAGTTTCAACAGTTCGTCTATTACGTTCGGCGGGTCCGTTTACACGAATTCCGGTTTTTCAGACGGTTTCCTGGCAAAACTTGCCTGGGCGGACGGCTCTCATCTCTGGTCGAAACATATTGGCGGAACCGCGACGGATTCGGGGAACGGCGTTGCGGTAGATTCCGTCGGTAACAGCGTTCTGACTGGAAACTTTTACAGCAGTTCGATCGATCTGGGCGGTGGAGCTTTGCAAAACGCCAGTGGCAGTAGTGACGGCTTTCTCGCAAAATATGACGCCGGAGGCACCCACCAATGGTCAAAGGTTGTTGGCCTAGATTCGAATGATTTCCCTCGCGACGTTGCACTCGACGGAGCGGGAAATCCCGTTATCGCTGGATCCTTTGACGGCAGATCCAATTTTGGAGGCTCGTCTTTCACCGCAGCCGGCACCACCGATATGTTCGCTGCGAAGTATTCCGCCGGGAACGGGGTTCATCAGTGGTCAAGACGCTTTGGCGGTTCCGCAGACGATTTCGCTGCTGGGGTTGCTCTCGACGTCGCGGGGGATGTGTTTTTGACGGGGTATTATTATTCTCCAAACATAGACTTTGGCGGCGGCCAGTTGAACAACCCGGCTGGGAGCGGCGATATTTTTGTCGTAAAACTAAAGAGGTAGAATGGAATGCTCTTGATCGAACAACTAGAAAAACGGCTCGGAGAGCTTGAGAAAAAGGAGGGTCGATAGCTATCATCGGATCATGATTACAAAAATATTAGCGATTTTGATCACGCTCTTATTGGCTTCGGCGGTTTTTGGACAGGCTAAGGAGGCCGATCCGGCGGATGTTGGGTCGTTGGACTCTATAATGAAGGCTGTCTATGCGGCCATCTCGGGCGATGCGGGGAAGGCTCGTGACTGGGACCGGTTTCGATCGCTCTTTCATAAGGACGCACGATTGATCCCGACGGGGAAAAATCCGAAGACGGGCGTTGCAGGTGCCCGTGCTTCTACGCCTGACGAATATATCAAACAGGCCGAGCCGTATTTTGCCAAGGAAGGTTTTTACGAAACGGAAAAGGCACGCCGCGTCGAGACCTATGGCAACATTACCCATGTTTTCTCAACCTACGAATCGCGTCACGCCGCGAACGATAAGACGCCGTTCATGCGCGGCATCAACAGCTTTCAACTGCTCAACGACGGCAAGCGCTGGTGGGTCATCACGATCTACTGGCAAGGCGAGACACCTGAAAATCCGATCCCTAAAAAGTATTTGAAATCAGTCAAATAGAATCTGATCGACGGTTTCAGGCGAATTTCTTTGTATGGCCGAATATACATTTAAATCATCTCTCACTATCGACATGCCGCTGGGCGAAGTATTTGCGTTTTTCGCCGACGCTGAAAATCTTGAACGCATCACGCCTGCCGAGCTTGGGTTTCACATCCTGACGCCGACGCCGTTTGAAATAAAACAAGGCACGCTCATTGATTACAAACTGACGCTGCACGGATTTCCGATGAAATGGCGGACCGAGATCACGCGTTGGGAACCGCCGCATCTCTTTGAAGACACACAGCTTTCCGGCCCGTACAAACAGTGGATCCACACGCACCGCTTTACCGAGATCGAACCTG
>JANLTD010001260.1:0-4606 GCA_031362765.1 Acidobacteriota bacterium
AACAAACCGGTATGAGCGGCGTGACAATGGTCGGAGACGTTGCCGGAACGATTGCCTATATGCCGCCCGAACAAATCAGGGATTTTAAAGAAGTTCAACCGCCGTCAGATATTTACGCTGCCGGAATGACGGCGTACAGTCTTTTGACCGGAGCCCACGCGCTTGACATCAGTCCGCGTGCCGGAATTGCCGAAACCGTCAAAGCGATTTTTGAGAAACCGATCATCCCGATCGCGCAACGAAACCTGGACGTCCCGATTCGGATCGCTTCGGTCATTGAAACGGCAATCGCCAAACAGGTCGAACTGCGCTGGCGCACCGCCGGCGAGATGCGCGATGCCTTGCTCCGGGCAATGAACTAAATCTATTAATTATGCCCGTAACTTACAGACTACTATCGGTCATAATCCCTGTTTACAACGAAAAAACTACGATTTCCGAAGTGATTGAAAAAGTTTCAGCGGTCGAATTGCCGATCGAAAAGGAAATAATCGTTGTGGATGACGGTTCGACGGACGGGACGGTCGAATCTCTCGCAAACTCGCAGGGGAAAATCACAAAAACTTATCTGACCCCGATAAATATAGGCAAAGGAGCGGCCGTAAGGATCGGTTTGACGATGGTTAAAGGCGATATTATTTTAATTCAGGACGCTGACCTCGAATTAAATCCAAATGAATACAATCAATTGATTCAACCAATTTTAGAAGGCAAAACATCGGTCGTTTACGGCTCGCGGTTTCTTGGTGAAAACGGTGTCGCACCGCTTCGTAGATTTGCCAATTATTTTTTGACGTTCACGACAAATATTTTCTTCAAAACAAAACTTACCGATATGGAAACAGCTTATAAGGTTTTTACATCGGAGGTTGCACAATCTCTTAACCTCGAAGCAAAACAGTTTGAGATCGAACCTGAAATTACTGCCCAAATTGCTAAAAATGGTTTCAGTATTCTGGAAGTACCTATCTCGTATCGTCCGCGTACAAAATTTGAAGGGAAAAAAATCAATTGGAAAGACGGCATCAAGGCTTTGTGGACTCTTCTGAAATATCGCTTTTTGAAAAAGTAGCATTTGAAATCCCGACCAATAAACCAAATAAAACCCACAGATGCCTTGCATCCTCGAAAGATCCAGCCAAACCTTGATAGAAAAATGCTCCGAGAAAAGCGCACGAAAGCGCAATTTGAGTTAAGTTTTGCTCATCGAATTGTTCAGCTTTGAAACGGCATCTGTTGAATAAAAATAGATTTAGCAGAAAAAAAGCAAAGACACCGAGTAAACCCGTTTGTCCCAAAACATTAAGCCAATTATTATGGGCATCAAGCAAGAGTTGTTTATCGCCCGAAAGCGTTTCATAATATACCAGTCCTGCGTCAATGCCCGTACCTGCTCCGATAAACGGTGATTGTGTGAATTTTTCAATCACGCTTTCCCAAACCAGCACGCGCACGGAAACCTCGATTGTTTTAGTAGTGAAGGGCACCGTAAATTCCTGCGTCGTATTATTTGTATCCGGTGAAATTAATGTCGCGCCGAAAACCGAAAAAGCCAGAAATATCGCACCACATAAAGCCAGTTTTGAAATCAAATGTTTTTGCTTTTGTCTAAATATAGCCCAATACCAAATTCCTGAACTTAAAAACATTCCGCCGAGTCCCGGTGAAAATGTGAAAATGGCGGCACACCAAATACCAATTTTAATAATCCTTGCAAAAATTTTATTCAGCCAATTTAATTCTTGCGCCAAAAACGCCAACATCAGGCTGACATTAAGGAAATTGCACATCATATTGGCGTTTGCAAACAGAGCGTGGATTCGCGGATAATTTCCCGCCGGCAGGCTTCCGAAATGTGATAAAAAATAGTTGTCGGTTTGCGTTTTGTAGCCAAGATAAAAAAGTGCAAATCCCGCGCCGGAAGCTAGAATGGTGAAACCGGTCCCGATCAGCCAGGCTATCAGGATATGCTTGCAAAATCGTTTATCCTGAACGAAATTGAATGTTAAAATTGCCAGCGAAAAAAGATAGAATTCGCCCAATAGTTTGAAAAAACTATGTTTCGGATCAATCGAAAAAATAGTTGAAATAATAAATGTAAAAGCGTAAAAACCGATGAAAATATAAAATATATTAAATCTCAGTTTTGTTTGACGGAGAAGCAGCGCAATCAACCAAAAAGCAAAAACTGCGAGAAAAATGAAGTCGGTATAGGGAACCTGTAAACCAAAGATCGTCGTATTAAACGGGCGAATTAGTGGTAATGAAACTATTAAAAGCAAAAATAACCATTTGGAGATTTTAAATGTCATTTCAATTTTTTCAATAAAGTTTTGAGATTACCGGCAAACTTTGCAAGGTTAAAATTTTGCGGATCATCGTGAGCATCTTTTATGCCGGCATCGATCGCCGAATGATAAGCGGGAATCAACCAGGTTCCGCGTCTGATGCTGGCTGATACGAACAGCAACGCTAGTCTTTCATATTGTTTATCGGTAAACCCCGGAAATGGAGCGATCAGATCGTTTTCGGGATTCGCTTTAGTCGAATCACGGCGGCGCGGCTGAATCAGTTCGATGTGAATTTGCAGACCTTTGCCGGGAGTCTTCATAAAATCACGCGCAAATTTTGTTCCCCAACCTTTGCGGACAGTTTCACCAAATGGTGTGGTGGTGATCGAATCTCCTAACCGGTTGACGAAAATATGTGCAACAGGTTGTTTTAGCCAGATCGTTAGATCATTTCCTTTCCAATCGGCATCGGTGTCAAAATGTTCGGGAAAAGCCGCATCTTTCAAATAGGGCGAAGAAGTATCGTGAATGATAAAATAAATTGTTTGAATCAAATCACCATTTGGTAATTTGGATCGTGAAAGCGGTTCATCTAAATTTCCACCGATTGTTACCTCATCAATTTTATGTTTCGTGAGAAATTTCCGAAGACTTTCTTTCTTAATGACGACAGCTTGCCCGATCAATTCTTCGAGCGGCTTTGGAAGATTTTTTAACGGCTGATCCAATACTCCGCCGATCTTATTCGGACGCAGCAAACAACGGGCTTGTTCGACCGGAGTGCCGACGAACTGTAAGGTCTTATCGCTAAATTCACAAGGTTTATTTTGAGCCATACTCCAAGATGAAAATAAACATACAGCAAAAATCGTGAAAATAAAAATTGTGATATTTGAACAATCTAATTTAAGAATCATAATGTTTTAGTTACTTTGGACAAAGAGCGCGGCGCATCGGCATCAATTCCTTTTTCTTTAGCCAGTAAGGCAGCAAAAAGTTGAGCCGGGACAATAAATGGGATCGGCGATAGAAACTCGTCGATCTCATTCGGGAGCGAGAGAAGGTGCGGGCTTTTTTGGGCAATTACCGGATCGTTGGTGATCGTCAGACAATCTGCGTGCAGTTCGGCCAATCTTTCCAATAGATCCAAACTGCTTTTTTGGGTAACACCGGCCGGAGCAAAAAGAATCGCCGGAAAGCGCCGTTCGACTATCGCGAGCGGGCCGTGAAAAAAATCAGCCGACGAAAATCTCTCGGCAACGACATAACAGGTTTCCATCAATTTTAAGGCAAGTTCATAAGAATTACCATAATTGAGACCGCGGCCGACAACGACACAATTTTCCATAAATACATATCTTTTCACCAATTCTTCGACATTAAGTTTAAGTTGAAGGGCCTCGGCGGCATAATGCGGAATGCGCTCAAAAGCAATTTTTGTATCCGCCAAAACCGATGCAAGCATGTAAAAATGGAGCATTTGTCCCGTGTAAGTTTTAGTGGCGGCAACGCTTTTTTCGCGGCCGGCGTGAATCAACAGAGTTTCATCGGCAATTTTCGCCATCGTCGAATCGGCTTCATTGGTGATTGCGATCGTGAACGCGCCTGATTTTCGGGCATTTTCCAAAACGGCGTTGATGTCTGTTCCTTCGCCTGATTGCGAAACGCCGATCACGATCGCTCGTTTTAAGTTTAACTTTGCATTATATAGTGTAAAGACCGACGGAGCTGAGAGAGAGACCGGAATGCCGGTCGTGATTTCAAGCAGATAGCGACCAAACAAAGAGGCATTGTCGGAACTTCCGCGGGCGACGATAACTATCAAATCAATTTCTCTTTTATTAAGGAAACTACCGAGTCTATCTAATTTTGTGCGTTCCGTTTGAATCGTTCTTTCCAATACCACGGGTTGTTCGGCGATTTCATCTAACATTAATGACATATATGTTTATTTTTCGGAATTTACTTCTGCCGAATCAGGTTTTTTGACTAAAAGTGTATTTTCTTTTTCCGTCTCTACCAAAACAGCGTTAAGAGCTCCGCCGATCAGAATAACCAAGGCTGTCAAATAAAGCCAAAGCAATAATATGATGACAGCTCCGAGCGAGCCGTATGTTTTATCGTAATTGTTAAAATAATTCAGATAAATTCGAAATCCATTAGTCAGCAGAAGCCATAAAAGAATGGCTGTTATTGAACCGGCAGAAAACCAACTGCATTTAGTATCTTTTTGATCCGGCAAATATCTGTAAACCAACCCAAAAGTTAATAATAATACCAATATAAAAGTGAACCATTGAATTATTTGTAAAATC
>JANLTD010001276.1:0-4412 GCA_031362765.1 Acidobacteriota bacterium
ACTCTTTGTTTATAAAAATAAGCAGTCAAAATTTCTTTAACTGCTTATATTTTACTAGGAAAAATAAGTAATATTGGTTTAATTATATTGTCTGAAAATTATGAAAACAGTATTCTATCGTAAGATGTTTTGATGCCTTAAAGCTCGACAGCGAACCGCATATCTCATTCCATTTTGTTTAATTGAATACCAGCCCATTCCGTCGCACCTACAAATACACTTTGATGTTAAAGGTCGTGGATTAATTGTCTCTTTTTCATTTGGAACAGATTTGTTGCCTGAATTTTTAGCAAAACAAGAGAGAACTGTCTTTGAGTTGAGTTGAATTGATTCAAAGCGATTTTTTCTATATCCCCCGTGCAAACTAAACCATTCAGAATCAGAAGTAGATTCCCCTGTTATAAAAGTGTGATAAATACTTGATGAACTAAGATTTAGCAACTCAAATTTTGGATTATAAGATAAACCATAACCGGGTTGGGCTATCCATTCAGGTTCAAGCTTTCCATTTTTTAATTTCCACAACACAAAGCCTGCATTCCAAAGCCCTAAACTTTGTAGTTTAACCAATGTGGCAGTTAAAGATGTTTCAAAAAGCTGAGAAACTTCCTTTAAGGACTGTGGAGAAGGCGAAAATTCTTCAATTACTTTTGAAAATATCGGTGTGGGCATCAAAAGTTCCGACGCGGCAATATTACAAAGACGTTCTTCATCTTCATCCTGTTGAGGATGGTCAGGCGCATTTGTCCGAAATTTAACCGATGGCACAGCTTCATAAAAAAAGGTGTGTGCAAGTTCGTGAGCAAAGGTGAAATTTATACGCTCTTTTGGACGATCTTTCCGCAATTCGATAATAAAACCATCTTCGTAGGGTATCAGCCGCCCGTCTATCTTTAAATCTTTATACAGAACTTCCTTCACACTTCTAAGCGGAGCATAAATTGTTGGCGAGAAAGGAGGCTCAGTCATTCCCGACTCCATAAGCAACATTTCTGCATGAAATATAACTGCCTCAATCGGAGTTTTCGCAAAGGGAGTTGATTTTAACAATCCTAGAGCTATTGAACTTGAAAACTCAGATTTCTTCTTTTTTTGATTAAAATAATCTTCCACCTTTTTCTTTCTGCTCCTTGAGTTGTTCAAATTGTTTTTTCCAATATTTTTCTGTTCCGACTTCTGCTCTGTTTTTTACGCCAACCATTGAAAGATCATTTTTATAAGTTTCGGTGTGATTGAACCAAAGTTCATTCAATTCACGAACAGACATATTAGTTTTCTCCGCATAATTTCTTAGTGCATCTGAGTGTTCGACGAATGTCGAATCAACATGCTGTCCTGAAAGCAAATAAGCTACTGATGTTGAAAGAACTCTTGCAATCCGGCGAATCATTTCGAGTGATGGATTAATAATATGTTCAGATTTAGTTTCCAAAGATTTTATGTGTTCTTCATCAACTCCTATACGTTTAGCTAAACGTTCCTGTGAATAGTTTCTTTGGATACGTAGCTGTTCAATTCGCTTTCCTAATTCAAAATTAGCGTCTTGTTGTCTATGAGTTAGTCTTACCTCTGAAGCCGCCGGCAATATTTTATCCATTGCCTTGGGTAATTTTGTATCCAATTCCGCCAAATCTTCATACTCAATAATTTCTATTATTGCAGGGCAACCTGTCACCATTCTTGAAAGAGGTTGGTCTTTTTTCTTAATCAAAATTATTGATGTGCAGGATTGTAAAGCAATTTGCAACTCCATACCTGCGCCAAGACTCGGAAAAACAGTTGTAAAAAAAACTAAATCAGCGGAAGCAACTCGTTCTTGGTCTATATCATAAACATCACGAGGAGATACATCAGGATTGTCAGTAGGCGATGTTGTTAATCGCGGTCTATAAAGTGCAACCGAGTAATTAAAGTATTTTGTACATATTTCATGTACTTTCTCATCTAATTCAGTAATTTCCTTTATCTGTTCAGCATCTAACCCAGTTAAAGCGCTTGCAAAATATGCAATCATTGGCTCAGATTGATTAGCCGTTCCATTATTTCCTAATGGATGAATGCCTAATCCAGAAGCATAACTTGTATTTCTAATCAAAGTTTCAAATTGGACTTCAAAGGCATCCGCCAGAAAATGAATGGTTTCTTCACATACCCTGATTGTTCCATTCTCAATTTTTGAAATTTCTGACTGACTCAAATTCGATTTAGTAGCTAATTTATCCTGCTTCCAACCTTTTCTATCTCGAAAATCTTTAATTCTATTACCAAAAATTGAATCACCCGAAGTGTTACTTTTATTACTCATAAACTTAATCCTCAATCTAAAATTTATAATAGTATAAATTTAGACTGAATAATACAATAATTTTATGTAAAGTTTATTCTTGAAAAGCCTAATCAAAACCAACCGCCTTTGACATCTTTTAAGACAACCTGTGCCGTGTTATGACCCGAAGCGGCGAAAACTCCTCCGCCGGGATGGGTTGACGCGCCGGTTAAATAGAGATTTTTGATCGGCGTTTTGTAGGCGCTCATTTCGGGCAAAGGCCTGAACAAAAACATCTGGTCGAAATCCATCTCGACGTGCATTACGTTTCCTCTTAATAATCCGAGCCTTTGTTCCAGATCAAGCGGCGATTGAACGAATCTGTCAATGATTGACCGCTTGACGTTTGGCGCGTAGGAATTTACCACTTCGATCAGCTTGTCGGCTTCGCGGTCTTCGATGTCTTGCCACCGTTCGCCGTTCGATAATTCGTAAGGATAATATTGTCCCCAGATGAAAAGCGTGTGTTTCCCTTCGGGCGCGAGTGTCGGATCAACCGATGAAAAGGTCATCGCGAGCGCGCCGGGCGCGCGCGACGGAATGCCGTTTAAGAAATCGGCGTAAGCGTGGTCGAGATAATCAAGCGTCGGACACATCAATTGCAAACCGTGATGACAATCCGATGCTTGGCCGCCATTTGGCGCCGATAAATAATCGGGCAATTCCGATACCGCGCAGCGGACGATCATCCCGAAACCATTGCCGATGCGGACGTTTTCGATTCTTTCCGCAAGACCTTCGGGCAGATTTTCTTTACCGATCAGTTTGAGAAATGTCGTGTGAACGTGCGCGTTTGAAACGATGCGCTTGGCTTCGATCCGTGTTCCGTCTTTCAAGATAATGCCGCCCGTTTGACCATTCGCAACCTCGATCTTTTCGACTTCGGCGTTCAATAAAACCTCGCCGCCGTGATGTTCGAGGCATCGTGCCATTGCTTGCGTCAATGCGCCCGAACCGCCTTTGGGTCGTTTGACTCCGCTTTTATGGATCATCGAATGCAAGCCGAGAAAATCGCCCGTCGCCATTGCCGACGGCGGCGGTCCTGATTGCGCCGCGAGCCACGCCATTGCCGCGCGCAAGCCTTCGTGTTTGAAAGTTTGTTTGACTAACGCGCCGTAAGAAGTCATCAGTTTACGCACCATATCCGCCGGATTCTTCGATTTTGTGCCGAAAACCATATGACGCCCGAGATTCATCATCGTCGGCGGTTTGAGGAATGCCTTAAAGACGCCTTCGTTGAGGTTTTCCCATTCGGTCACGAATTTTTTATAACGGTCGGCGTCTTCGGGCGAGATACGGGCGATTGATTCGCAGGTTTTATCAACGTCCTTCCAAAAATAGATCGCGCCTTCGCCATTTGGAAGCGGCGCAAACGCGAACGGGTCGCAGTCAATATATTCGAGCCCGAATTTCGTGAGCTCGAGATCTTTGACGACCGGCGTCAGATGGATCATGATATGCGCCGATGAACCGACATCAATCTTGTAGCCTTCGATCAGATCATCCTCAGTACAAACCGCGCCGCCGACAATGTGGCGGCGCTCAAGCACGATCACTTTCAAGCCCGCCTTCGCGAGATAACAAGCGCATGTCAAACCATTGTGTCCGCCGCCGATCACGGCGACATCGTAAGTTTTTGAATTTTGATTCATTTAGATTATCCTGAAATCTGTTTCTTGAAGATTATCAGAATAAGGTTGGTTGTTGAAAAGAGGAAACTGTCTGTGGCGCGTGAAAAACAAAATCGTTCGCTTCGTTTTTCGTCAGAATTACGATGCGGTTGGTATTTGTGCCTTCTTGATTGTTTTTTACGCCCCAGCAATTAGCAGTTTTTGTAAAGTTTTGCGCGTTTATGAGAATACAATCGGCAATAAAACCGACTTCAGATGCGATTTTAACAACTTCATTTTCGAGTAAAAGATTGCCTTTGCGAATCTCTCCGACTTCAAATGCAATCACGCCCGAAGGCTTTAACACACGATAAAATTCTTGAAAGGCAGACTGCATTTTGTCGAGCCAATCGGTTAAATTTCTAATTTGCCAAAGGGCGTTTTCTTCAATTTCAACCTTCGCAAACCACATTCGC
>JANLTD010000016.1:0-2926 GCA_031362765.1 Acidobacteriota bacterium
TTTTCCGCGTTCCGATTGTCCGCGCAATATAACGACGACCGCGAGGCGCGGATTTTCAATCGGCGCAACCGATGCAAAAAGTCCGAGCCACGAACCTTGCCCGATGCACGAACCTGTCTTGCCGGCAATTTCGAGTGACGGATCAACACCGCGCCGCGCCGTGCCGTAGCTTGCCGCGCCGACCATTCCGGGAATAACTCTTTGCAAAGATTTCGACGGCAAAGTAATCTGGCGTTTCATATAGCCCCGAAAATTCGCTTTTTCGATATTTGTGCGCGGAATTTGCGGAACAATAAGTTTTCCGCCATTGGAAATTGCCGAAACAAGGACAGCAAGCTGCAAAGGCGTTACTTCAAAATCGTCGCCGTGTGAATAAATTCGGGCGTTGTTGTTATTAAACGGAACTCGTCCGCCGGTTTCGCCTTCGACATTCAAACCGGTCGGTTCGCCCAAACCAAGAATGCGGGCATACGAAACCATTTTCTGGCCGCCCAAACCGGAGCCGACTCTTTGAAAATAAGCGTTGTTTGAATAGGCGATCGCGTCGTCCAAGACTAAGCCGAAATTCGATTGCGCGATGTTTCCGTCCTGATTGATGATATTTTCGTTCAAACCCGCGATCGCCGTCACGAGCTTGATGGTCGAACACGGTTTGAAACTTTTTGTAATCGCCCAATCCTGATTGATGATGGTTAATATTCTGCCTGTTTGCGGGTCGAGCACGACGACCGTTCCGGCGTGATTTCCGAGGGCATTGATCGCGGCGCGGCGAACTTCCAGATCTTCGCCATCAGTATTGTCGCCCGTAATATTTTCGATGGTTTGGGTGCGAAGCCCGCTTTCAAAATTTAATTTTCGCGCTTGCGCCTCACGATTGGCCTGTTCGCGGCGTCGTTGGGATTCCAAAGCGGCGCGGCGGCGCGTGTCTTCGGCGCGTTTTATTTCCGCGACCCGCGCTGTTTCGGCGCGTGTGGATTTGCTGTCAGGTTTGTTTTTAGAATTTGTTTCTTTGACCGACGATGTTTTTTTGATGAGCGGCTGATCTTTTGAAGCCGTTTGTTTTTGTAAAGCCGGTTTTTTCTTTTGCGCAAAATTAGGATTGGCGGCAATAAAAATCAGTATCAGCGTGAAAATAAGTTTGATATACAACTTTTCCGGGGCAAGAAACATCGGTTATAACCTCGCACTTTGAACTTTATCGGGATTGACTTTTTGAGGAGAGTCGGACTAATGATGAAGAAAAAAAAGTTTACGTTGCTTGGATAATTTACTTCAACGCCAATAATGACTATAACATTCAGAGCGAAAGAAAGTAAAAGTAAAAGTTGAAGGGTAAAACTTAAGACCAAAGACCAAAAAGATGAATTTCCTAAACACATTTCGCGGGCGGCTTCTGATAATACTGGTGTTTCTTTTGATCGCAACGCTTAGTTTTCAATATTTTCTGAATCTGAAAACGCAGGAAGAAAACAATTTTCTACGCGAACGGCAGGAACAGGCCTTGGTTGCCGGCTTTGCGCTCGGGACGGGCGGCGTGACCTCAAAAGATTACCTGTCGGATCTGGTCAAGCGCGAAGATCAGACGTTTTTTGACGACAAGATCAACGAACGGATTCAGGACATCATTGTTATCAATCAAAATTGGCAGATCACCGACAGCCTCAATTCCGAGGATCTGATTCCGACCGAAGGCGACAACCAAGAGACAATTTACAAAAATTTGTCTGACGCCAAAAATCTGCCGCCCCTCATCGAAAGCAAACGTTTGGGCGCGGATTTTGATAAATTTCCAAACGCGATCTTAAACCCCGACAGCGAATCCGACGGCGAAGCGCACGTCATTCCGGTTGATACCAGCAAAGGCCGCTGGTATGTGATGGTCATTCTCAAAAGCGACAAAAAAGAATCGGCGAAAAAGGCGGCGCGTCCGTTGGTTTATACGCTGCTCGTGCTTTTGTCGTCGTCTATCATTACGCTTCTGCTGGTCTGGCGATTTACGCGTCCGATCTCCGATCTGTCAAACGCGGCGCGTGTGGTTGCCGCCGGGAATCTAAGCGTTCGCGTTGACGAGCGCGGACAGCGCAACGAGATGGGCGAACTCTCGGCGCGTTTCAACGAAATGACGGCGCAGCTTGAGAAAAAACAGGAGCTCGAAGCCAAATTGCAGGAAGCCGAAAAGTCGGCGGTTGTCGGCCGACTCGGTTCGGCGATCGCGCACGAGATCCGCAATCCTCTGAATTACATCAATCTGACGCTCGATCATCTGCGCGCCAAATTCACGCCCGAAGACACCGATAAACGCGCCGATTTTGAAAAACTGACCGCGCAGCTAAAGGCAGAAGTTGCGCGGATCAATCAGCAGATCAGCGATTTCCTGAGCTATTCGCGTCCGCCGACGCCGAATCTGCAACCAACGGATATTCGCAAGGTCATCGAAAATTCCTTGCTGATCGTCGAAGCCCAAGCCGCCGATTGTAATATCAAGATCAGTCTTGTCGAACACGAAGACGTGCCGCGCATCCCGGCTGATGCGGAATATCTGCGCTCGCTGTTCAATAATCTTTTCATCAATGCCGTTCAAGCGATGGAAGCCACCGGCGGAAATTTAAGCGTCAAGATCGAGCCCGACGCGGAATTTGTGAAGATCGAGATCAGCGATACGGGGCGCGGTATTCCCGAAGAGAATTTATTGAAAATCTTCGAGCCGTATTTCTCGACCAAAGAAACCGGCACGGGTCTAGGCTTGGCGATCGTCCAAAAGGTCGTTGACGTTCACAACGGCGGAATTTCGGTCGAATCAACGCTGAATGAAGGAACGCATTTTGTTGTAAAGCTGCCGAAAGCGTGAGGAATGGATTTAAGGATTTCAGCCTCGTTCACGAGGCTTTCCCGAAGGGCAAATAGCCGCGTCCGTTCACGGCGCGGG
>JANLTD010000021.1:0-1862 GCA_031362765.1 Acidobacteriota bacterium
AAAAAAAATTTAAAACCTCAAATTTTAATATCCACTCTCGACTCTCGACTTATTTTACCCGTTCCATATACTTTGATTCAGACGGGTTGACCTTGATCTTTTCGCCTTCGACGATGAATGGCGGAACATAGAGAGTGACGCCGTTTTCGAGCGTCGCGGGTTTGTTTGAATTTGAAGCCGTCGCACCTTTCAAGACCGGTTCGGTTTCAGTCACCGTCAATTCCATCGAAGCCGGTAATTTAATGCCGATCGGCGTGCTGTCATAAAATTCGACCTCGATCTTGAGGCCCGCCATCAGCCATTGTGCCGCATCGCCAAGTTCTTCTTCGGTCAACGCAACCTGTTCATATGATTCCGTGTTCATAAAATGATGATGCGAGCCGTCCGAATAAAGATACTCCATCTGTTGCTGGTCGAGCCGCACCACATCGAGCGTATCATTCGAGCGAAAGCGATGCTCAAACGAGTTTCCCGTCAAAAGATTGCGTAGACGCGTCTGCACCATCGCCCGCAAATTGCCCGGTGTGTGATGACGAAATTCCATCACCCGAACGGGCGTTCCCTCAAACAAAATAACCATTCCCTTTCTAATATCGTTTGCCGATTGTGCCATAAACTGTAAAAAAATCTCCGTTTGTTAAAAAATTGCTGATAATTGCAAAATTGTTAGTTTCAGTAGTTCCAAATTTGAGAAATTGACTTGCCGGACTTGAAAACTTTTGTCAGTTTAGATGTTTGAAAATAATAAACAAAAAAGTAGTCATGTCCTACTTAGAAAATAACACAAGATTATCGGAAACAGCAGTTTTGGAGATGGTGCGAAGCCGTCTTGAACAGTTTTTGCCGCTCCAAGCCGCCGGCTTGATAAACCTGACATTGCTATTACGGGTCATCCGCTCTGCCGGCGAGTCCTCCATTTTGCGGTGTCGGCGCGAACGGGAATGACGGGCGCGGAAGTTTATAACGCGGCGATGACGGAAATGAAAAACCGCAATATCGAGGCGATGATCTATTCGCATCCGATCGGCACGCAAGGTCACGGACTCGGCGCTTCGATAGATTTCCGAAAAACGATCAGCGCATCGCCCGAACAATTCCGGCTCGGTTCGTATATGTCAATTGAATTGAATACCGCTGCGCTCGTTCCCGAATGGAACAATCAAAAAGTCACAATTATGGCGGAAGACGACGCATTTATGACCGAAAGAGGTTTTGAATTTTTTCGTTCGCGACAGACCGAATTTTATTTAATTCGTTAAGTGCCAAAAGCTTAATAAAGTAACCCACTAAGAATTTTAGGTAAAAAGGCAGAAACGCGCTGAATAGTTCTGATTTCTTGACTTATGAAGTAAAATTGTCTTGGAGTTTTAATTATGAATATTGATTTAGCCGTTTATGACCGTTTCCAAAGATTGGTTTTAGCTGTTGAAGCCAAAAAGAAGTTTGGTGTTTCAGAAAGATGGGCAAGAAAAACTAGAGAAGACCTTGTTACTCAAGGATTTTACCCCACGAATTCTTATTTTTTACTGGCAACGCCTGAAAAATTCTTTCTTTGGCTTCCTGAAAATAATGCCTTAGAAGAAACCAAACCCGATTTTGTTGTAAACGGTGAAAAACAATTGAAACCTTATCTTGATGAACTTCATTTCAATTTACGCAAAATCGACAGTTATACTTTTGAGCAAGTTGTTTCTCTATGGTTGAAGTATGATGTTTTGTATCCAACTAAAAATGTAAGAGAATCAGAATGGCTATTAGAGTCAGGACTTGCTAAAAAGATTCTTCACGGAAATTTATCACTTGAAGCAGTTGTATGAATATCTATTGTGAAACTAACTTTTTTCTTGAGATTGTTTTTTCAC
>JANLTD010000042.1:0-3009 GCA_031362765.1 Acidobacteriota bacterium
GATTTTAAATTAACAAAAACAGGAGATTAGAAATGAATAAAACTCCAAACGAAACAACCGAAACGAATTTACATACGCCGCAAAAACCAAAACATCGGCATTCTTATACGTTGTCAAATTCACGAGCAGAAACGCTCGAAAGAATGCGAGCGTTTCCCGAACGAGCGGCAAAAGTTTTGGAGACGTTAAATGCGGATAGAAAAAAGAACTCGCGTTGAGATTTTCTTGCCGGTTCGCTCAGATTTATTAGCCTATCAAACCGCTTTGGAATGGTTGGCGAACGAACTTGCAATCGTCCGCGGAGGTGCGACTTTAACGACACCTTTTGCCGGACTTTTCGCATCTTCGACTCAAGTTGGCGTGGTAGAAGATGCGGTTCGCATTCTTTTCTGCGATTTTGAGTTGAACTGCGAAAAAGATGAGGACTTAGCCGATATTGTCGTTTTTCTCGAATCAGTTAAAGATTTTTTGATGAAAACACTCGAAGAAGAAGAAATTTGGGTTGTCTTTTATCCGATTTCGCGCATTATTTCGTAAGTTTTATTCAACAAGAGGAAAATTTATGACACCAACAACCGAATTACAAAAACCGATTATTAAAACCGAACTTCCCGGTCCGAAAGGACGCGAGATCATCGCCGCCGATGCCAAATACGTGACGCCGAGCTATCCGCGTCCCGACTACAAACTCGTCGCCGAACGCGGCTCAGGCGTTTGGATCGAAGACGTTGACGGCAACGTCTTTCTCGATTGCAACGCGGGCGTCGCGGTTTGCTCGACCGGACATTGCCATCCGGAGATCGTCGAAGCGATCATCAAACAAACGCAAACCTTGATCCACATGTGCGGAACCGATTTTTATTACCGCCAAATGCCCGATCTCGGCAAGAAACTGAACGAGATCTGCCCGATCGAAGGCGACACCAAAACACATTTTGCCAATTCGGGTGCCGAAGCCGTCGAAACCGCTTTGAAGCTCGCGATGTATCACACGCGCCGCCAAAAATTCATTTCGTTTTTCGGCTCGTTTCACGGCCGCACGCTCGGCGCGCTCAGCTTAACTTCATCGAAAAAAGCGCAGCGCCTCGGCTTTATGCGGCAGGCTTTGGATGTTGTTCACGTGCCGTTTCCGAATTGCTACCAATGCCCTTTTAATCTCGGCAAATGCGAAGACGGTTCGTGCTGCATGGGCACGATAGACTGGATCGAAAATCGTCTTTTCAACACGACGACCCCGCCCGAAGAAGTCGCCGGAATCGTCGTCGAAGCCGTGCAGGGCGAAGGCGGCTACGTGCCCGCGCCGAAAGAGTTTTTGCAGGCGATCCGCCGCATCTGCGATAAACACGGAATTATGATGATCGTTGACGAAGTTCAATCAGGAATGGGACGCACAGGCAAAATGTTCGCCATCGAACACAGCGGCGTTGCGCCCGATATTATGTGTCTTGCGAAAGGCATCGGCTCCGGCCTGCCGATCGGCGTCTGCGTCGCGAAAGCCGACATTATGGATTGGCACAAAGGCGCGCACGCTTCGACCTTCGGCGGTAATCCCGTCTGTATCGCCTCTGCGTTAAAAACGATCGAATTGCTTGAAAACGGCCTGACCGAAAACGCCGCAAGCGTCGGCGCGTATCTCGAAGAAGGCTTAAATAAACTCAAAGACAAATACGAATGCATCGGTGACGTACGCGGACTTGGAATGATGCTCGGCGTTGAATTCGTCGAATCAAAGGCGACGCGCAAACCCGCGCCCGAACTGCGCGACCACATCGAATTGGCTTGTTTTAATCGCGGCTTAATTATTTTAGGCTGCGGAACATCAACAATCCGCTGGTCGCCGCCGCTGATCCTGACAAAAGAAAATGTTGATGTCGCGCTCGATATCTTCGACGATGCGATCGCCGCTTCGATTTAATGATCCATTTATATTAGGTCGGAAAATGACGATAAAATCGCCGTTTAGAGGCGGTCACAGACCGCCTCTAAACGCTACTTAAATTTATTTTTGTCCGCTTACTTATTTACTCTTTTTGCTGACAGTCTTCTGCAAAACCCAATCTGAAATCGTTTCTAAAACCGTCGGCGCGATTGTTTCTTCGATTTTTTGATATTCGCTTGGCGAACCTGTCTCGCTGGTTTGAAAAAGATGATTGAGTTTCGGAAACGATTTGACGGTAAAATCTTTATTTCCGCCCGCTTTGAGTCCGGCGGCGATCAAACTCAGGTTCTCTTTCGATGCCACCTGCAAATCATTTTCGCCGTTCAAAGCGAGCACCGGCACTTTCACTTTTTTCAAAGTCGGGCGCGGGTCGAACGCGACAAAAAAACGAAACCACGCCGAAGCATACATCGGAATCTGAGATTTGATTTTAGCTTCGACCGGCGCAAACTCCTTCTGCTGCTGTTCTCTCAGAGCGCTTTTTTGGTTGGCGAGCGATTCGCTGATGCGCTCGGCGGCGAGCTTGTTATCCGTTTCGCTTTTCAAAACAGCCATCACGTTTTTCAAAGCCCGAATCGTTTCGCTTGCGATAAATTCGTCCGTGCCTTCGGCTTTTTGGATCAGCGCGGTTTGCGTGTAAATGACGTCTTCGCCGGTTTGTCCGGGACCCGCCATTAAAACTATAAACGCGACATCTTTTGAGCGACCGGCGACCATTGGCGCGATCATTCCGCCTTCGCTATGCCCGATCAGGCCGATTTTCTTCGCGTCAATTTCCGTGCGGCTTTTCAAAAACTCGATTCCGGCTAAAACGTCTTCCGAGAAATTTTCGCTGGTCGCATTCAAAGAACCGGGCTCGGAGCCGCCGACACCCCGGTCGTCAATGCGTAAAACGGCAATTCCGCGTTTCGTCAGATAATCCGCTAAAACGAGAAAAGGCTTGTGTCCTAAGATCGTTTCGTCGCGGTCTTGCGCGCCGCTGCCGGTAATCAGGATCACCGCCGGATGTTTTGCGCCGGTCGGCGGCAAAGTCAGGGTTCCGGCCAATTTTATGTTGTCTTTCGCGTTCC
>JANLTD010000070.1:0-6782 GCA_031362765.1 Acidobacteriota bacterium
CTCGACGAAAAATACAACGAACTGGAAAGATTCATTTTGGCAAATTACAGCTACGAAATTCCCGAAATCGTCGCGCTACGGGCAGAAAAAGTATCGGAAAGCTATCTGAATTGGATTAATGAAAGTTTAAAAGTGAAAAAGTGAAAAAGTGAAAAAGGGTAAAAGTTTGATTGCAAGATGCGGTAAAAAACTTTTTCACTTTTTCACTTTTTCACTTTTTCACTTTGTATTGCCATTTTCGCCTTCTTCACAAGTTCTGATGATGAAATCAACTGCATCTTTCGGCGAATCGGTGAGGTGAATCAGACCAAGATCTTCCGGGTTGATGTTTTTTTCATTGAGCATTGTCGTTGTTATCCATTGCAGAAGTCCGCGCCAGTATTGTGAACCAAACAGTACGACCGGAAAGTTGCGGATCTTGCGCGTTTGAATCAGCGTTAATGCTTCAAAAAGCTCGTCCATCGTGCCGAAACCGCCGGGAAAGATGATGTACGCATTGCTGTATTTTATAAAGATCGTTTTGCGGACAAAGAAGTATTTGAAGGTCAGCGATTTTGTTAAATATGGATTGGCGACTTGTTCAAACGGCAGTTCGATATTGCAGCCGACCGAAACTTTTCCCGCCGAATGGGCACCGCGATTGGCGGCTTCCATAATGCCGGGACCGCCGCCCGTGATGACTTCAAAACCTGCTTCCGCCAGAAGCTTTCCGGTTTCCATGGCGGCGATGTAATTAGCGTCGTTTTGATGAGTTCGCGCCGAACCGAAGACCGAAACGCCGCGCGTAATGGTCGCCATGTTATCAAACCCGCTGACGAATTCGCCCAGGATACGAAAAACGCGCCAGGAATCCGATGTTTTGTAATCGTCGTCAGGTTCGGGCGAGCGAAGCAAAACCTCGTCGTCGGTCAATTGCCAATAACTGTTTGTTTCTTCAAGTATTTTCGCTTCGGCGACGGTTTTTGGAACTACCGGCGCTGCTTTATCTTTTCTTTTTTTCGGTTTGTTTGCGTCCATTTTGATTTGGGATTTGGGATTTGGGATTGCGGATTGGCAGAAAAAATCCGCAATCCGCAATCAAAAATCCGAAATCGCTCAGATTCCCATAATATTGTAACCGCAATCAACATAGATCGTTTCGCCCGTGATTGCAGATGAAAGGTCGCTGACGAGAAAAAGCGCGGTGTCGCCGACTTCGCTTGCCTTGACGTTGCGTCTTAAAGGTGATTTTTCGCCGACATAACTAAAAAGCGAACCCATATTTTTGACGCCGCGTGCTGAAAGCGTCTGGATCGGACCCGCGCTGATCGCGTTGACACGGATATTGTGTCTGCCCAAATCGGACGCGAGATAACGCGTCGAGGCTTCGAGCGCGGCTTTGGCAACTCCCATCACGTTGTAATTCATAACGACCTTTTCCGCGCCGTAATAGCTCATACAAACGATGCTGCCGCCGTCTTTCATAAAGGGGAGAGCTGCTAAAGATAGTTGCGGAAGCGAAAACGCACTGATCTCCATCGCGGTTAGAAAGGCTTCACGGGTCGTCGTCAAAAATTCGCCTTCGAGCGCTTCACGCGGCGCAAAGGCGATCGAATGGATCAGAAAATCGAGCTTCCCGTATTTTTCGCCGACCGCCTTAAAAGCGGCGTCAACTTCCGACTGATTTGTCACATCACACGGCACAACGAGCGTGTCCGGCAGATCTTTCGTCAATTTCTCGACGTTTTCCTTCAAACGTTCGCCCTGATATGTAAAAGCAAGGCGCGCGCCTTGTTTCAGACACGATTCGGCACACGCCCAAGCGATCGAACGCTTGTTCGCGACTCCAAAAATCATTCCAACTTTATTCTCAAGCATATTTTTTGTAGAGAGTGAAAAAGTAAAAAAGTGAAAAAGTGAAAAAGTGAGCACTAATTAAGCAGATAAAACCTTTACGCATGATACCAACTTTTCCCCTTTTCCCCTTTTCCCCTTTTTTACTTTCTAATCCATCGCGTAAATTTTTTGCAGGCTTTCAAAATCGAGAAGACGAATATCAACGTCAACCGTCGTCGAACCGAATTTTTTGACCAGCGACGAGCGAAGCTGGGCTTCGGCAGATTGGTCGAGCTGCGTCACAAGAACGAGCAGCAGCCGCATTTTTGCGCCGGTTTTTAATTGGCTAAAGGACTTTTTAGTGACCGCCATCTTATTGATGATCAGATTGATCTTTTCCTGACTGATATTGGGCGTCACAAGGAATGTTACCTCGATGCACGTGATGATATCCTGTTTGACCAACACACCGTCAAACGGGACATTGCCGATCTGCACATGGCGCAAAACTGGTATTCGCGCTTCTTGCTGAATCTGGCGCAAAGCGAGATCTTCGGCGACGATATACGCCGAAAGCAAATCGCCGAGCTGCTCTTGCGAAATGTCCAGAATTTTGGCGAGATTGATAACTTCGCTGTTTAATTTTTGCCTCTGACTTTCAGGTAATTCAATTTCCCAAGCCAGATTTTTATTGCTTTCGCCGGCCGTGATACGTTTCCATTGGTTCAGGTTTGTCCACAGAAAGAACACCAACCCGCCGATTGAAAGCAGAAAAAGCCCGGATAATCCGTAGTTTCCCGTGCTGAGCGTTGAAATAAGTCCGATCGCCAGACAGATCAGCGCGATCGTCCCGGCCGCTAAAACAAGAAAGTTCTGCTTAGGACGCGCAAAATTTACCAACGTGCGTTCGTTATATTTTATCATCAATTTTGAAAAAGAATAAAAAGATATTCAGGGAATTAAATTGATAATAGACCTAAAAATCCGCTTTTACAAAGAGTCCAACAAACTTAAGTTTGTTGCCGCCCGTATTTAGGCAGGCAGAAACAAACTGAAGTTTGTTTTACTTTTACGCAGTAACGCTTCTTTCAAACGGAATCTCGTCAAAATGGGTCATTCGTTTGAAGTCGCTGAAACGCTTGTTTATCTCGTGATATTCAAGCCGGTCAACGCGTTCGGTGCCGAATTCTTCGACATTGAACGAAGCCATCACCGAACCGTAGATCATTGCGCGTCTGAGCGTTTCGTCGGTGATTTCTTTCTGTGCGGCGAGATAACCCATAAAGCCGCCCGCGAACGTATCGCCCGCGCCGGTCGGGTCAAAAACCGATTCAAGGGGATACGCCGGACAGACAAAATAAGTATCATCCGTAAAAAGCGTCGCGCCGTATTCGCCGCGTTTGATGACAACGGCTTTCAGACCGTAATCAAGGATCTTTCGCGCCGCTTTGTGAATGTTCGGTTCATCCGTTAATTGCCGCGCTTCGGCGTCGTTGATGATGATGCAGTCGACGACCTTGATGGTTTCAATGAGCGCGTCCTTCATCGAAGAGATCCAGAAATTCATCGTGTCCATCGCGACAAATTCCGCTTTTTCGCATTGCTCACGGACCTCTTTTTGAAGCATCGGCAAAATATTTGCCAAAAAGACGAGCCGCGAGTTTTTCGATTCTTCCGACAATTTCGGTTGAAATGTTTCAAACACGTTCAATTGCGTATCGAGCGTGTGCGCCGTGTTCATATCGTAATCGTAACGCCCGCTCCAAAAAAAAGTTTTGCCGTCCGGCACAACTTCGACATCGTCCGTATTGATATGATGACGCTCGAAAACCGCCCATTCCGCCTCGCTGAAATCGCCGCCGACGACGCCGACGACATTGACCTTTGTAAAAAAACTCGCCGACAGCGAAAAATGCGTTCCCGCACCGCCAAGAATTTTGTCACGCTTGCCGAAAGGCGTTTCGAGTGCATCAAACGCGACCGAACCAATAACTGTTAACGACATATTTTATAAATTACCTCAGATTAAAAAGTGAATTTGCGATATTGAAAAACAAAGACACAGATTAGCATAAGTAAACTTTAAAAACCGAATGATAAATTGAGGTTTAATGTCTAAAACGCGGCAAATTGTTAAATTATTGTCGGCAACAAGCAAACAAGCTAATTGATTTTTGAGTCCGGCGCTGATATCGGTTAACCGAAATCGCCAACGGTTCGGAATAGACGACAGATGAAAGATCATAGAGGACCGATCAAATCTATCAGTTTTCAACTTTCATCTCTCATCTATTCCAAAGGTTTTTAATGTTTAAGTTTGCATTACAGAATCATTTCACACGCCACGGCGGATTTTTGCGATTATCACCGGCGTAGAAAAGACAGATTCGGTTGTTCGACGGGTCGCGCAAATAGGCTTCGCGCCAGAGCCAATCCTGATCTTTCGGGTCTTCTTCAAATTCCAAGCCCAAAGCTTTTAATTCGGCAACGCGCACGTCCAAATCTTCGCACTCGAAATAAAGCACAATGCAGGAATCGGTTTCCGTGACGCACGTCGAATGCACCGAAAGCGTCGAATCGCCGTCGGGACATTCCATTCGGGCGTAACGCGGCAGAGAATCAACGATTAAACGCAACCCAAGTTTTTGATAGAATTCGACTAATTCGTTGGTCTTGCTCGAAAAAATTGTGACTTGATTGAGATTCATAAAAAGTCAAACAAACTTCAGTTTGTTTTCACCTGCGAAACTCGGAGGCATCAAACTGAAGTTTGATGGACAATTAAACAAAGCTATTTGTTCGCTTCGAGTTGTTTCAAAGTTTTTTGCGCGTCATTCTTAAACGAACTGTTCGGATATTTTTCGACAAGCATTGTCAGATACATCGTTGCATCTTCGCGCAATTTAAGGGGATCGTATTTTTTCTTATCGTCTTCGGTCGCCTTGGCGTCGAGCTTTTGCTTGCCTTTATTGTTTGAAAGATAAAAGCTGCTCATTCCGGCGATGTACAGAAATTCGTCCATCTTTGAATAATCGGGATAGGCGGCAAAGGTTTCTTCAAAACGCAGCAAGACGGCGCGGTAAGCCTTTTTCAATTTGAAATAATTGTTTGCGACTTCGAGATTATGTTTCGCGTCGGCTTCGAGGATCGGATCGCGCTCTGTTTGCGGCTGAATCTGTTTTTGCGCAAAACTATTTGCCGCAAAAGCGAAAAAACAAACGAATAAACTGAATATTAAAAATGCTTTTTTCATAAAATATTTTGAAGCTCCGGCAAGTTTGATGCAATCACGTTGGCAATGGTTCGTTATCGGCAAACTAAAATTCGCAAGTCGACGTCCATTTCATTCACCCAAAATCTCTTCTAAAGAATTTATGGTCGTATCAATATCTTCGTGCGAAACGTCGCAATGCGTGACCATCCGGATCGCGGTGCCGAAAGGACTTGCGTGAATATCTCGTTCCCTGAGCGCGGCGCAGATCTCCGCCGAGGTTTTACCTGTTTCCCGTACATCGAAAATGACGATATTCGTTTGAACCTTTCCCGCGTCAATCGCGATGCCTTTGAGATTTGCCGCGCCTTCTGCGAGACGACGTGCGTTTTCGTGGTCAATCTGCAGCCGTTTCGGCGATTCCGTCAAAGCGATCAAACCGGCCGCCGCAAGGATTCCGGCTTGCCGCATGCCGCCGCCGAAGCGTTTGCGCCAAACTCTGGCTTCGGCAATAAAATCCTCGCGGCCCAAAACAAGCGAACCGACCGGCGCGCCCAAGCCTTTTGACAGACAAAACTGCACCGAATCAACCGATCTTGTTAAATTGGCGACCGTTTCGCTTTGTGCGACGGCTGAATTGAAGATCCGTGCGCCGTCGAGATGAACGCGCAAATTTAATTTATGCGCCTGTTCGCAGATCTCGTCGGTGGCGGCGGCACTCATCACGCTTCCGCCGCCGAAATTATGCGTGTTTTCAAGACAGATCAATGCGGTCGGACAAGCGTAATAGGGCTGATTGATGTGCAGCGCCGTTTCGATCTCGGCCCACGTCAGCATTCCATTGTCATTCGCGGCGCGCACGGGACGAATCGTGACGCCCGAAGCGATCGCCGGCATTCCCATTTCCCAATTGAAAATATGTCCGCGCTCTTCGATGATCAGTTCATCGCCGGGGCGCGTGTGAAGCTTGACGGCGATCTGATTGCCCATCGAACCGGTCGGGACAAACAACGCCGCTTCTTTTCCAAAAATTTCGGCGGCTTTTAACTGCAAAAGATTAACGGTCGGATCTTCGCCGTAAACGTCGTCGCCGACTTCGGCTTCCGCCATCGCTTTCCGCATCGCGGGTGTTGGTTTTGTTACTGTATCGCTTCTTAAATCAATCATTTTTTTGATTCAGGTAGTTTCGTTCCGCAAAAAGGGCAAAAGGCTATTTTAATAAATGAACTCCCGCCATCGTGGATTATCAAACCATATTCGTCAAATTTTTGTGAGTAAAAAATCAAATTATCTGCACATTCAAAAGGCGATTTATGCTCTTCACAAACATATTCAACTCGTTTTTTCATTGCTTCGCAGCAATGTTTTGATTTTGTCACTGTGAAACTTCTTAAATCTATCATTTTTTCAAAAGCTTTTCGATTTTTATACGCAAGATCGCGGCATCGATCACGCCGTTCTTTTGATAGACGAGCTTGCCGTTTTTATCATAAAGCAGAGTCAAAGGGAGACCGGCGCGGGCATTCGGAGCGATCCGCCGGATCGCTTTGGGAAATGCGCGACTTGAAGCAAGATCCAGAAGATAGGACGGCATTTCTGCCTGATAGCTTTTCAGAAAATCGCTGACCGCAGTATCAACCAGCGAAAGAGTATCAATCGAAACGACTACGATCCTCAATCCTTGTTCGCGGTATTCCTTGTCAAGCCTGACCAAATCTGGAAATTCGACGCGGCACGGTCCGCACCAGGTCGCCCA
>JANLTD010000089.1:0-6206 GCA_031362765.1 Acidobacteriota bacterium
TAAAGTTTTGAGTCCCTGCTTTAGCAGGCAAAAGCCGCCTAAAGGCGGGACTCAGAACAAAATCTAATTTGCGGTTTGCGATTGCTTTTTGCAGTTGCAACCCGCAAAATCATTTTTGAGGTAATAACTGATGTTACGCAAAATGACTTTGAGCCGCATTTTATGCGGCTTTCCGCGCTTCGCGGCAGTTAGCCGCGTCCATTTATGGCGCGGTCAATTGATGGATGATTTTCAAAAGGGCGTTTTAACGTCCTTTTCTTGCGGCTTTAGCCTTTGTAATTTGACGGCTCAAGCCTTCTTAAAGGACGTTAAAACGCCCTTTGTTATTCTTATATCGCTCAACCACGCCATAAATAGCGTGGCTAAAGACCGCGAAGCGCGGAAAGCCGCGTGAACGCGGCTGAAATAGAACTGCGTAACATCAAATAATTCGTAAAAACACTGCGCTCTCGGTGTTTATTTTAAAAAACTTATTTTCCAGAGCACTTATCTTTTCAGCTTTTAATTTTTAACTCATACGGTTTTCACTTAAACACTATGCAATAAAGAGTCCAACAAACTTCAGTTTGTTGAATATTGAGACAATCAACAAACTGAAGTTTGTTGGACTTTTAAGATTCCGTCAAAATCATCTCGCTCGTCATTTTACCGGACAGCAAAACGAGCGGAATGCCGCCGCCCGGATGCGTCGCGCCGCCGACAAAGTATAGATTCGCAATGTCTTTTGCTTTGTTCGGAACGCGCATAAAGGCGGAGAAAATTCCGTTTGACGAGATGCCGTAGATCGAGCCGCGATTCGCCCGATAGGTTTTCTCGAAATCCTCGGGCGTGATCACTTGCTCGAATTCAATCGAGCTTTCCAAATCTTCCAACCCGAATTTTTCAAGTTTTTTAATGATCAGATCGCGGTAATTCCGGGATTCTTTTTGCCAGTTCGTTTTCTCGCTCGTGTAAGGCGCGTTGACCAACACGAACAGGTTTTCGCAGCCCGCAGGCGATTGCGTTGCGTCGGTTCGCGAAGCCGCACAAATGTAAATTGTCGGTGCGGGTGCCGGAATTTTCTGCTTAAAGATCGCGTCAAACTCCGCCGCGTAATCGTCGGAAAAGAAGATATTGTGATGCGCCAAATTGGGAAATTTCTTGCGCGTTCCGAGCAGCAACACAAATCCGCTGCACGAAGGTTCGCGGTTTTGATACTTTTTGACCGGCAAAAGATTGCGGTAAGTTTCGATCGCATCGGCGTTTGAAATCAGTAGATCTGCGGAGATCATTCCCCCATTCGCCTTGACACCGACCGATTTTTTGTCTTCGACAATGATCTTTTCAACTTCCGTGCCCGTGCGTATTTTCACGCCGAGTTCGATCGCGAGTTTTTCCAAACTGCGCGGAATTTCATACATTCCGCCGCGCACATACCACGCGCCTAAACCGAATTCGACATACGGGATCAGCGCAAATGTCGCCGGCGTTTGAAACGGCGAAGAACCGTTGTAGGTCGCAAAGCGGTTAAAAAGCTGTTGTAATTTTGCCGACTTAAAATAACCGGCGTTGTGTTTGTCGAGCGTCTTTAAGGTCGAGATCCTGAACAGATCGGTCAGGTTTTCGAGCCTTAGCAATTTCGGCAGATCGTTCAGGCTCTTGGCTAAAAAAGTTCTTTCGGCGATCTCGTATTTTTGTCTTGAATCTCTAAGGTATTTGCGAAAACCGGCAACGTCTTGCGGTTCTAGTTTGGCAATTTCTTGTTCGGTCTTTTCAATATTTTGCGATGCGTCGAATTGAACGTCGTCAGTCCAAAAATAGCGGCAGATCGGTTCAATCGGGACGATCTCAAGATAGTCTTCAATTCGCTTTCCGCAAAACTCAAACAGATCTTCCAAAACGTGCCGCATCGTCAAAAGCGACGCGCCCGTATCAAATTTATAGCCGCCCGATTCGACCAGATTGACCTTGCCGCCGACATTTCCGTTCTTTTCCAAAACCGTCACGGAAAAACCCGCTTTCGCGAGTCGGCACGCCGCCGAAAGTCCGCCGAGTCCCGCGCCGATGATGATGATTTCCTTGCTCATTCAGATAAAGAACTTAAATAAAGAAGCTGCCGATAATCAATCAGGCCGATTTTCAAGCGATCAAGAAAGCCAACACGGCCGACAACGCTGACCGGAAAATTCTCGTCTTTCGCAAAATAAACGGTTGCATTCCATTCGAGATTGGCAACCGTCAAAGTAATTTCGTGTCCGTAAGCAATAAATTTTCCAGTCGCGGTACGAATAATTTCAGGTTCGCCGTTTTCAATTTCCAATCCCAACAATTCGCCATAATGTCGCTGAAAAACACAGAGCGAACTTCCCGTGTCGAGCTTAACCTCTGCCGCTACCGGAAGCGTCGTTCCCAAAGAGAGAATTATTTCAATGTTGATTCCCTGAAGATTGTCAGGATAGACGAGAAGCTCGGAAAATGTCAGATTCCAATCGTTCATAACCAACCGCCCATAAACGGTTTTGAGTTGTCATCAATGAATCGGACAAAAGGAATTTTTACGCCTTCCTGGCGGGATCTTTCAACGATCGGAACAGGGTTTTCGCCAAAACCGACGAGTCTTTCGCCATCCAAAACAACCCATTTTCCGACATATTTTGCGGCATTGTCTCTAAGCCAATCCCGTGATTTTGCAAAATCGAATTTGATTGAAGACTGTTTGACGTAGAATTCCATATTGCCGTTCGTTCCGGAATTTTCAGCTAGATCTTTCAGATAGATCTCAACCGGAACACCTTTCTGCGCGGCTTCGCTCAAAATTTGTCGGGCAGTTTCCGATGAAATATGATTTTGTGAATTCATCATAACTCAGGATTTTATCATAATTTCCCCACAAACTTGCGAATTCTTTCAAGCGCAATTTCAATTTGTTCGTAGGATTTGCAGTAAGCAATGCGGACGTGATTTTCGCCGCCCGCGCCGAATGCGCTGCCGGGAATGACCGCGACTCTTTCCTCGTTGATTAATCTTTCGGCAAAGGTTTCATCATCCAAACCGGTCCGCGCGACGGACGGGAAAGCGTAAAATGCGCCCTTCGGTTCAAAGCAATCGAGCTCCATTTCGTTCAGCGAGGAAACGACCAATTTTCGGCGTTTGTTATATTCGGCGTGCATTTCTTTGACGAACGGCTCGCCGATCTCAAGCGCGTTGAGCGCGACGAACTGCGAAATGGTCGGTGCGCTCATCACATCGTATTGATGAATTTTTCCGAATGCTTCGATCAATTCGGCGTTGGCGCAAACATAACCGACGCGCCAGCCGGTCATCGCGTAATCCTTTGAAAATCCGCCGAGCAGCACAGTGCGGTCTTTCATACCGGGAAGCGCGGAAAAACAAACATGTTCGACGCCGTAAACGAGCCGGTCATAGATCTCGTCGGAAATGATCAGCAGATCGTGTTTTTCCGCAAGCTGCGCGATCTTCAGCGCGTTTTCACGCGAGAGAACCGCGCCGGTCGGATTGTTCGGATAACCTAAAAAGATCGCTTTCGTGCGCGGCGTGATGAGCGGTTCGATCTCTTCGGCCGTGATCTCGAAATTGTTTTCGGCGCGGCACGTCACGGTCACGGGAACGCCGTCGGAGAAAACTATTTCGGGTTCATACGCGACAAAACACGGGGTCGGCACAATAATTTCATCGCCGGGATTACAGATCGCGCCGAACACGCAGCGCATCGCTTCGCTGACGCCGACGGTAATTATCATTTCGCCGTCAGCCTGATACGAAACGCCGTACCGATTCTCCAGATGTTCGGCCAATCTTTCGCGCAGTTCCATCAAACCGGAATTTGCCGTGTAATTTGTCACGCCGCGAAGAACGGAATCGAAACCGGCCTGGAAGAGTGGCTTCGGTGTGACGAAATCAGGTTCGCCGATGCCGAGCGAAATCACATCGGGCATCTTCGCGGCAATGCCAAAAAAGCGGCGGATTCCCGAAGGTTTGACTTTATGAATGCGGTCGGCGATAAAACGATTGCGGGCGGATAAACTTGGTGTCATAAATCTTGTGTAAATTTTTCTTCCGTTAAAAGAATTTCTGATGGAAGAGGCAAGAGAAAATTGTTACACAATGCACTGAAAAAAAACAAAAGGGATATTTATTTTCTTCAGAACTTTGAACAGATTAATTCAAAAAAAATACAATCGCGGATAAATCGTAGTTGTTAAGGTCTTTGGTTTTTGGTCTTTAGTTTTTGGTTCTATCCGGTAATAGCTCAGTAAAAAGTTTCAAAAAGATTTATTGCCGACGAATCAAAGCGCGCATTTGCTTCCGAGTTATGCGCGCTTTGTTTGTCATTCGGAATAAGTGAAAAGTGATAAGTGGGTTTTACCTGCCACCTATCACTTTTCACCTATCGCTTATTCCGAATCTAATCGCCTTTTTTTCTCAATTTAATTTTCCAACAATTGATTTTCGCCCGGCAATTATGATTTGAGATTTCAAATCTGAAATTTCAAATCATAGACCTATTTCGTCCCTGATCAGGACTTTGACTTTTGTTCTTTGGTTTTTTCAAGTTAAATCCGATAATTTTCAATTCAAGAAACTGAAACCGGGTGTGGTGAGAAATTCGACTCCAATCGGCAATTCCTTACAAAGATCAAAAACCAAAGACCTAAACAATTACAAATGTTGACAATAAGCTTAATACAAATTAGAATCGAGCCAATAACTAGGCTTTAGATAAATTGTCGGTTTCAGGTAAACCTGCAAGTGTCTTAAGCATTGAAGTAATGACAATCAAGAGAAAAAACTGGGAATTAAATGAGGGTAGTGGCCTTTTCTGTCACCCCAACTACCTGCATTTGATTCGTGCTAAAATTTTTCTTAAAGCTATCTTGTTTTGAAAACATTGGATTTAGCCAAATTCCTTAGTCAGTTAATTTTGTCTAAAGTCCCTTTTTTTATCTAAAATCTAGCTATTAACTAAGTTTTAAAATTTTTGGAAGCAAGGAGTATGGAAAATAAATGAAAGTTCAAGTATGTTCGTATCTGCTTACAGCAGTAATGATTTTTTCGGGTTTGGCAGTCGGAGTTTCCGGCAGTGAAAAAGTAAATATTAAAGAAAATGCGGTGGCATTCAACATCGTCAGCACAGGCTATTTGTTTTTGCCGCAAAGCGGTGGTACATGGTGTGACGTTAGTACGACAAGCGGAAATTTGAATGTGCGTAATAGAAGTGGAAAGATTGTCGCCAAATTGGCGAATGGACAAGACGTCTGGGTTGACGGATACCAAGCCTGGAGCGACGGTACAGACTGGGGTAGAGTTAACGTCAAGAAAGGTGGCAAACTTAGATTTCTCGGATACGCATCAATGGACTATATTGCTTGTGCGTAGTTGTTTAGGTCTTGAATTTTATGAATTGGAAGGTTCTGCTTTAGCTGACGGGAAAAAGGTTTATTCTGACATCAGGCCTGAGCCAAACTTCAAAATAAAAATAAATTCCTAAAAGCTTTAGCTTAAGATCATTCGGATGATTGATATTTTTAATACAATGATCCGTCAGCTAAAGCAGACGGTAATTCAAAAAGCATTTATTTTCCGATCCTACTCAATGACCTAAACAGTTACGATAAATCTAAAAAAATAAATCCATGAAAATCCGCCCGATCCGCGAAAATCCGCGTCCCAATTCTTCTTTGATTTCAAGTCAAGACTCAGGTTTACTTAACCTGAGTCTTGACTTGAAAATTAGAAAGAAATTGGACGCGGATTTTCGCGGATTTGACGGGTTTCCGCCGATTCATTGAAAATATTTATTAATTCGCCGAAAGTTTACTTAAAATGCGAATCAGGGGTTGAATATTGGTCAACTGAAAATTTGTTTCCAAACTCAAAATTAATGGTGAAAAGCGTCAAAATTCGGTTATGGATGAACCGAGGATGAAAGCGGATTTACATTGATTTCTAAAAAAATCCGCGTAAATCCGCTTAATCCTCGGTTTGTCCCTGGTCCCATTTCTTTTTAATTTTTCTAATCCTTGAAGTTTAAAGTCAATGCGCGCGGACATTTTTCAACTCCTGATTCGCATTTAAAATAATCCGCGAAAATCCGCAAAATCCGCGTTCGTCCAAGTCAAATTTCTTCTTTAATTTTCTAATCAATACTCAGGTTAAGTTAAATTCTCTGCACACTGACCTTCACGTTGCTAAACGCCGCGTTTCCC
>JANLTD010000097.1:0-4833 GCA_031362765.1 Acidobacteriota bacterium
CTCGGTTCGACCCGCATTTCCAACGCCCATGAATAATTGGTCGGCGGCAATTTTATCGTCGCGCCGTTTGATTTCAGATCGTTGTGCAATGAATAGATATCGCCGCCGAATCCGATTCAAACCCACGTCCCGGGACTTCCCTGTTCGCCTTTGCATAGGTAAATTCCCGAGTTATCGCGGCTCACACTTGTAAAACCGTCGCTTCCCCAATCGGCCTCTTTTGAATCCGAGAATTCCGACATAAAACGCACGGCTCACGTCCATATCCTTGACTGATAATATCGCCTGAATGTTTTCCACTCGAAAAGAAGGTCGTTGTACTTCACTATTCATATTTGATCTCCGTTGGCCGCGGCTAAACTTTCCGCTATAAAATCGCCCAAAAACTTCCGTTCCATTCCGTTTCCCCAACCCGCGCCGTGATCGCTTGTGATCGACAAACGCGAGTTTTCGTGAATCTTAAATTCTCCAAATTGCAGCAGGTGAAGGATCTCGCCCGGACGCAGATGCTCGCTCGCCCAGGTCAGCGGAGAATCGCCGTTTTCATCGCGGGCTGTTTTATCGGCCCCATTGTCGATCAGATACTTAATAATTTCGGCATCCGAATATGCGGCCGCACGATGGAGCGGAGTTTCGCCTTTTGTGCGTACATCACGCATGAAAGCTCCGGTCTCTTTGCCGGCAATTGTCTTCGAATTCACATCGGCACCATTTTCAATCAGCAATTTCACGACATACAAATAATATGGGCGACCCGCTTTTGATAACGCGCTGTGCAGAGCTGTTTCGCCGGTTTCGGGTTGCGCGAAATTTACATCGGCGCCTTGATCTATCAGAAAATCGACGACTTTCCAATGGCCGAAAAAAGAAGCATGACCGAGTTCCTGATTCAGATCAATACTCGACAGATCACCGCCCGCGTCGAGAATCGCCTTTAATGCCGTCGTATCGTTGTAATAGACAAACCATTGCAAAGCCTTAACGTCGCCCTCATTCAAAATCGTTCTCCAATCAGACAACGCTAATAGATCGAACACCAGATCAGTTCGTCCGCGGCTGATATGATCAAGAATTGTTTCCTTTTTCATGCTTCGGAAAGTTCCTTCACGATCGCCAGCGCTTTTGGAAAAGCGCCGTTGAAAAAATCCTGATACTTCTCGTCCAGTCCGATTTCGACCGATAGTTTTGTGCCGCCGTTTTCTTCTGCGAGAAAGTACTTTTCCAATGATCCGGCCCAGCCTGTCGAAGGGTCGAAAGGCTTCTCGACGCCATCGCAGATTTCACCTAAATGCCTGAAAATCATTGTATTAGGAGAATCACTCTTTTCAATGACGCTGTACATGCCGCTGCCTTTGCCATCGCCAAAAATTATTTTGCTTCCTTCTTTCCAATCCGATTCGGCGGTCGAGACTTCGCTAAAAACGCTCGTCCATTTTCGGTACGTATCATCTTCCCAAAGAATTGCCCAAACTCGTTCCCGGGCAGCGTTAATATTGGTCTCAAATGTCAGTGTCTTCATTTTCTTAAGCCTCTCTCAACTTTTCAATATCAAACTTTTTCATCTTCATAAAAGCCTCGATCACGCGTGGAGACTTTTGCGGATCACTCATTAATTCAGCCAAAATTGTCGGGACGATCTGCCACGAAACGCCGAATTTATCTTTCAGCCAACCGCATTGGCCTTCGCTTCCGTCTTCAGTCAATTTTGCCCAGAAATAATCAATCTCTTCCTGGCTTTCGCAATCAACAACAAACGAAATCGCCTCGTTAAAACGAAATCCGTGATCCATTGAGCTCTCCATTGCCCGAAACAGTTGATTGTTCAAAGTAAACAAGCTGTGTTTGATGTTTCCCTCAACGTCATTTTCACCTGCCTCGTATCTTGAAATTGATAAAATTGACGAATCGCGGAATATATTTGTATAGAAATTCAATGCTTCCTCGGCCCTTCCTGCGTTGGGTTTGGTGAGCATTAAGCAGGGTGAAATGTTTTGCTCCGCATCATCGTCGGGTCGAAATAACAATTGCCAATTTATGCCAAACCTGTCCGCGATCCAACCATATTTCTCGCTCCACGGATATTTATCGAGCGGCATCATAACTTGTCCTTTGACAGAAAGTTGATTCCACAATCGATCGAGGTCGTCAACAGTCTTACACACAACAAAAAAGGAAACGGAAGCATTTGGCTTGAACATCGGACCGCCGTTCAGACCCATAAACTTTTGTCCGTTCAAATTAAAAATGACGACCAGCGGATTCTCGCTGGTGACTGCGGAATTTCCAAACGCGGAGCAATAAAAATCCGCGGCTTCTTTGGCCTGCCCGTTAAACCAGAGACAAGGATAGATCTTATTTTTCATAGGCGTGTTCTCCTTTCAATCGACCGGTGCGTCAAATTGCCGAAACCGTCCGGCGACGGCTGAAATGTGTTCCGTTTTTGACGTTGAATGCTTCTTTTTTTTTGCGAAACCGAAAATACTTCTGCAATATGAACGGGACCAAAGTACCGCATCACGTTTTCAAGTCACCGGCGTATTCCCGGACTGACCAAAACGTCCTTGCCGTCATTCACATCGGCGCCCGATCTGAACTCAGAAAAGACCCGCGGCATCTTAATGTAAATCACCTTTCTCCGGTTCCGATTTCGTACGTCGTAATTTTTCTCGTCACGCTTTTACAAATTGAATCATCGAAAAAAACGCGCCGCCCGGGTCACTCGCGATGCAGATCCGACCAACATTCGGTGCATCAAACGGCGGACAAAAGACGTTACCGCCATTGGCTTTGACGGCTTCGAAAGCCGCGTCGCAATCATCGACCGCGATATATGTTCCCCAGTGAGCCGGAATATTCTCCCAACCTTCCCCGAAAGTCGCGTTGATCTCCATTATTCCGCCGATCGCTTTTCCGCCGACATTGATCTCGGCGTATTCAACCGGTGAGACCTTGCTCGGTTCGAGCTCCCAGCCGATCAATTCCCGATAGAATTCCTTTGCTTTGGCAAGGTCTTTGGTCTGTAATTCACGCCAGCAGATCGTGCCGTGTTTCGGTGCTGTAAATTCTGCCATTTTATTTTCTCCTTTCGAATTTTGCCGCGACCGCAACGTGTTCGGTGCCGTTCGGTTCGACGTTATACATCGTGAACGAAAACGAATTTTCGTCGTGGAATTCAACGTTCGTTCGCCACGCCCAATCAGAATATTCGGGTTGTGTGTAATGTGCTTTGACCGAAATTTTGTCGCCTTCGATCGAGCCGACGCAGTTCATAAAATCGCCGCTTTGATGGAATGAATCGATCCAAACCGATGTCATTTTCGATTCTTTCCCGAAGCCGAATAGCATCAAGCCCTCGTGCGGTTTATCGTCAAAAGCCCATTCGTAATTGATCTTCAGAAACTTTTTATGTGCCTCAAGCCCAACGCAAGCTGCTGCTTTTGAATCTCTGACAGGATCTTCGGGAGACATATAGAGTTTGTTCGTGCCGACCCACATTCCAACCAATTTTTGAAAATTTTCTGTTACGCTCATAATATTTGAATTTCCTTCGGCAATCGCGTTGCTGCGATGCGACAACGAAATCCGATCAATTAAACCGTGCCGTCAAACCTGTTTTAAAGTGATCAAAGTGACCATCGCTCCGGTCGGGTCTTTGATCGTCACCATCCGTCCGACATTCGGAATATCTTTTGGCGGATGACAACATTCGCCGCCCAATTCCGCAACCCGCGCTGCCGCCGCGTCAACATCATCAACGGCGATATAATTGACCCAATGCGGCGGCGGCTGATTTTCACCGAAAATATGTTTCATGTCATACATTCCGCCCATCGGATATTCATCGCCGAGCTGAAATTCCTGATATTCCATTTCGCCCACGCCCGTGTTCTTGCTCGGATCCATCCGCCAACCGAAGACGTTTTTGTAAAATTCGCGACAGGGATCCAGATTGTTGGTCGCCAATTCCGACCAACAAAACTCGCCTTGTTTCGGCATCTCAGCCATATTCTTATTCTCCTATTTTTTCTTCGATGATTTCGCTTTCGGATTAAATTCCGGCGCAATGTCTGTCCATTTTCCCAATTCGTCATCTGTTTCAATCGCCCGGGAATCAACGTAAACCATTCCTTTCATCGGACGTTTGGTAAAATCCATTTCGCGGCAGCCTTCACGCCTCAGCAGGTTTTGCTGTTGTTCAGGATCGATCCGAAGCATCATCGAATCTTTCACGACGCCGACGCACATTTTGTTGTCGACCATAAAACAAATGCCGCCAAACATCTTTTTTGCTTCAAAAATCACGTTTCTATTTTCCAGTAAAGACGCAATCCGGACGGATAAAGCTTCATCAAATGCCATAGCTTTTTATTCCCGCGGGCGAAATGCTTCGCCCAATCTCTTCGGTGCAACATTCGAATACGCGGTCGTCAAAGCGTCTTTCAGAATCTCCTCGCCGACGAAAGCAAGTTCAACAAACGTCGCGCCCTTTGCGCCCCAACCACCGGGAACGGGGGAAAAACTTCGCGGATCGATCGTGCAGAAAACCGATTGATCAACCGGCAAAAGTTTGACCATCGCCCGGTTGTCTTTTACCCAGATCGTCGAGAAGATCTTTTTGTTAACGCGAAAAGAAGGCATCCCGAAATGTTCCTGTTCATATGTTTCTGGAAATAAAAGCGCCATTTCACGAACCGCTTCGATCGTCATCATTTTGCAATCGTCATCCTGGAAAAAATTAAGCCGACGAGGATCAGTCCGGTGCAGACGATCGGCGGCAGGAATGTAAAAACCGCCATCATCACAAAACAGATCCCGAAAACGAGCAAACAAATA
>JANLTD010000144.1:0-5081 GCA_031362765.1 Acidobacteriota bacterium
CAACGAAGATTGCGAAGCCGCGATTCACAATTTCAAACATGCGGTTGATTTAGACCCGCATTTTGCATTAGCATATTCGGGTTTAGGGGCGTGTTACGCGAACCGTTTTATGAAAGGTTTGGGCGAACCGGAAGATTATACTCTGGCAGAAAGCGCATTCACAAAAGCCTTTTTCTACGACCCGAACGTGACCGAAGCGCGGGTTCTGACGGTGATGATCTATATGGCACGCGGCGAAAAGAAAAAAGCGCGCGCCGAGATCAAAACTTTGCAGGAACAATTTCCGAATGAAGCACCACTTTATTTTGTCAAAGGCATCATGCACCGGCTTGACGGCGATTATGTTATGTCTTTAAAGGCCTTTGAAAAGCTGGCGCGCCTTGATCCCGCGGCGCGGGTTATCGCGGCATATAATCGTGCACGGATTTTCCTTTATGAAAAGCGTTTTGACGAAGCAATGCGCGAAATCGAAAAAGGCATCAAGGTTGAACCGAATCATCCGATGCTCAGAATCTTTCACGCCGCAACGCTTTTCCATCGCGGCGACCGCGAAGAAGGCATCACAATGCTCGAAAAGGTAATTACCGAGAATAAAAAAATGGACGGCATTCGTCCACTGTTGGCAGCATTTTTGGCAGTTGTCGGCAGAAAAGACGACGCACGGGCACAACTGACCGAAGAAGCCCTCGCGCTTTCAAAATCCGACCACGATATGGCTTATTGGGTTGGCGAGGCATATTCGCAGCTCGGCGAAAAAGATCTGGCGTTCAAATGGCTCAACCGCGCGTTCAAACTCGGCAACGAAAACAAAACTTTTTATCAAAACGACGTTTGTCTGGCGCCGCTGCGCGATGATCCGCGATTCACCGAATTAATTGGACAGATGGGCAAACAAAATTAAAGGTAAAAGGTAAAAGGTAAAAGGTAAACGGTAAAATAAATTGTCCTACTGGAATTGAACAGTCAAGTAAGACATTTTTAGATATCTTTCGATGGCGTTCGCCGAAGGCCGTAAATCGCCTGTTTCGCGACTTTGCGCCTCTCCTGCGCTTCGTTCAACTGCAACGCTTTCCCATTTTTTTATTTCATCGTTAATAACTATCGGATTTATTTTTTCTGCACTTTCTTTATTTCATTTTCTAACGCATCAAAATCGCAGCCAAAGTCTTTGCCATTTGCACCTTTACCTTTAAATTTTGAATTTGCCGCAAGGCGATAATTACCGCTTTGCCAGCCTATAAAACCGACTGAATTAAGACTGTCAACCAGCACGTTCCGCGGCGGCACGTAAATGTCGCTTTTCGGAACGTTTTTGCCATTGACGATAACGTTATCAACAATCGTTGCGTCAGACAGATATTTCGCAAACACACTTTTTCCGATCAAACTGTCGCCGACAAATCCGTAATTATTGTTTGAAAAAATATTATTCCGAAAAATAAACCTTTTTGAAGCGTCGCCGTGTGCGGTAATGACGTTGCCGTCGTGAAAAATCGTATTGTTGGCTACTGTAATGTCTTCGCCGCCCGAAATTGTGATAAACCTGCCGTCCGCGCCGAACTTTTGAGAATCGAGATCTTCAAAAAGATTATTGATGATCTGAACGCGCTTCATCGTCGCGCTTGGGTGAATGTCGTCGTTGCCGAGAAAATTGATGCCGCCGCCGCTCGTGCGAATGATGTTGTTTTGCATTAAAACATCTTCGATCACGCTCCACGGTGCAGTTCCGTTTTCATTTCTGACCGTCAGGCGAATCGCCATTTCGTCGAAACTGTTTTCGATAATATTGCCGATAATTCTTACATTTCGGGCGTTCTTGAGTTCAAACGTGCATTTGATCCCGACTTTGCCGCGCCACTCCGGCGGCTTCGTCATAAAATTGTTGCGAATTTCAATATCGGTCGGCACGAGATTTTTGATACTCGGGTCGGCACCGCCGAAAAGAATATTTTCCGCGCCGGCTTCGAGATAATTGTTGATGATCTTATAACCACCCGAACCGTTCCAACCTGCGATCGCCTGGGTTTCTTCTTCGCGGTAGGCAAACCCCGCGATGTAGCTGTTTTTGATGATCGTATCCGCGCTGTTCAGCATCACACCGCGCCGCGTTTTGCCTTTTGCGTTGGGATGAATATAACAACGGTCAAACTCCAATGCCCTCGGCGTTTCTTCGGCTTTCTGATTGTCTGTGCCGAGTGCGACCAGATTATACACATAATCGCCGCCGTTCGGCGCAAATTCGATTCCGATAAAACGGTAATGGTGCGCGTTCGGCGCCGTTTTGATCGCCGATTCGCTGTTACCGCTGCTCAAAATTTTCGGCATCAAAGCCGCGTCATTCGGGCTTACGCGCACACCGTCTTTCGGCAGTTTGGCGAGTTCCGAAGATTGGATCGTGATAAATTCGGTGCCCGGTTTATTCGACAACGTGAATGACCCGACAAACGCCGCGCCGGCTTGCAAAATGATCGTATCGCCGCTGCGCGCGCGATCAATCGCCGCTTGCAAATTTCCGCCAGCTTTGACGAAGATGGTCGAACCACTGACGGTAATACGGTCGCCCGCAAACAAATTTTCAAATAAATAGAATCCGCCGATGCCAAACGGGATCAACAAAAACGCGAGCAACAATCCAAGCCATATTTTTCGTTTTTGCCGACGATTATTTTGCCAATTAGGTGTGTCGAGCCGTTTCATCTATAAATTTTTATTTTCTAATTTTTAATTCTCAATTTTTAATTTTTAATTCACCTAATAATACACCCAATAGACAAATGATTTCACATATTCACCCGCAACAAAATTCCAACCATTCGGCGAAAGCCACCAAGAGAAAGGCGGCGGCGTTTGTACGCCCGTCGGCGGCGACACGATTCCAAGTTCAATCGGCTGGTTATTTTTCATAAAAATTCTTTGAATAGTCGAGAAAGCGCGGCGCGTGTGATAGGCGGAAGTGACGATCAAAACAGATTTCAAATTCGCAGATTTTGCCTTTTCCGACAAAATCCGCGCTTCGTAAATTGTTCCGGTGACCTGAGGTTCAAGAATCTCGATATTCTCCGGCGGAACGCCTTGTGCGATCAGCGAATTTCGCGCCAGCTCAACATATGGCGGATTTCGTTTCTCAATTTTTGACCAACCCGCCTGTTCGCCGTCGTCGGTCAGAAAAATGCGCGGCGCGGCGCCTATTTTGAAAAGTTCCGCTGCCTTTTGCGTTCGCTCGAGGTATGTCGAAGAACCACCAAGCACGAGAATTACATCCGCTTTGTCGAGTGGTTTTTCGATAATTAAATTTCGGGCAAGAAACGGCGCGCCCAAAACCCACAGTCCGAAAAGAAGCAGAACAATAAAGACAAATTTAGAGAAACGCGAGAAACGACGCGGCGACGCGGCGACACGGCGACGCGGTGTGTTGTTTTCCAAACTCGAATCTCTAATTTTTTCTCCGCGTCTCCCCATCTGCGCGTCTCCGCGTCTCCATTATCGCGCGTAGTTCGTCAACTTTTGAATCCCAACTCTCGGATTGAATCGCGTCCGATACTTCCAAGCGCGGTTTCGGATTTTGCAGAATTTCCTCGATCTTCGCGATAAAATCTGCGTGATCCGTGCCGACCAGACAATCTTTCAAAATATGAACTTCGGGAATGTCGGTCGAAACGACCTGCAGACCGGCGGCGAGATATTCGCGGACTTTCAAAGGATTCGCCGCAAGCGTTAATTCGCTGATCTCAAACGGATTAAGCGCGACATCGAAACCCTTGCAAAAGGCGGGCAATTCCGGGTAAGGCTTGCGACCCAGAAAATGAATGTTCGGAATGCGGTCGAGAATTTTTATCTTTTTCTCGGCGTCAAACGTAATTTTTCCGATTAAAACAACTGAGCCGTTTTTGAAATGTTCGGCAGTTTTCCTGATCAGTTCAAAATCAACCCAATCGGCGAGCAATCCGTGAAAACCGATGATCGGTTTTGGCAGGTTCGCAATTTCGTCCGGAATGTTTGTCTTCGTATCCAGACTTTTGCGGAAATGATGAAAATCAACGCCGTGACGGATCAGAAACGTATTTTCGTTAAAGCGCTTCTTTGATTCGAGCAATTTTTCCGCCGAAACGACGACAAAATCCGACTTGCGAAAAAGATCTTCCTCGATCTCGCGGAGTCCGGCGGAAACGCCCGTAAAAGCCGTGTATTCATCAACGCAGTAATAGATCTGCTCGGTTTCGCCCAAATGCCCGGCGATCATTCCCGCCGCCGGATTGAAAACCATATTGATGACATTTTTCATACCCAATTTTTTCATCGCCTTTTTGACTTGCCTAATCAGAAATTTTTGATTCAAAGAAACGATCGCCGGACTTCCATAAGCCGGAATTGCGAGCGGATTCATCACAAAAATATTCGGTTCAACTTCGCGGACAGGTTCGGTAAAACTCCTTAATTTCTTATAAACGCGAGACATATCTTTACCGGAGGCGGTCGGCATTCGGTTAGCGATCGCGTTGATCCACAAAATCCGGTTATCACGCGACAGCACGCGCATCAGATGAGTTTTCGAGAGTGGATCGCCCGTCCAATCGTGCGAAAAACACAAAATATCGCGACCGCGAAGAATCTCCGAATTTGTATCAACCTCTACTTTTCCAGGTTCGGCAATTAACATATTTTGTGTCTGATTAGGTCTTTGGTTTTTGGCCTTTGGTCTTTGGTTTTATTCAACGTACCTCGATGATCTTAAATCAGGATTTCCGTAAAATAAGCGGATCGGTGAGAAATTCAAAACTGATCTGTAATTTCATTCAAAAGAACTAAAAACTAAAAACCAAAGACATGAACAGTCAGTATTTTTAGGCTAAAACGGCTTCTTCAAATTCAATTTCTTTAGTCTGTGCCGTTTCACCATCGAAAAATCTTCGCTGCCAGATCTCAAAATTAACAAGAAACCACAATCTTTCATCGTGATTTTCGCCCGAGTTGTGTTTTGCAGCGATTTCGCGAACAAATTCAGCGTTGAAAATCCCGCGTGATAAACTTCTTTCGCTCAAAACATATTCGTCAACAATATGCTTAAATTGCCCGCGAAACCA
>JANLTD010000173.1:0-2892 GCA_031362765.1 Acidobacteriota bacterium
ACAAGTCAATTTGAACTCGATAAATACCGGACAAAAGATAAAAACACGAAAACAGTTGATAGCCTGGTTGTTTGTGTCGAAGATGCCAAAGAATCTGACTTGAAAAACGGGTTGAGCCGCGGGCAGATCATCGGCGATTCCATGAATTTCACGCGCGATCTCGCAAATGAGCCGCCGAATATTCTGCATCCGACCGAATTTGCCAAACGCGCGCAGGCGATTGCCAAAGAAACCGGAATGAAATGCGAAATTCTTGACGAAGCCAAGATGGAAAAGCTCGGAATGGGTTCGCTTCTGAGCGTTTCGATCGGATCTGAGCAGCCGGCTAAATTGATCGTGTTGAAATATGAACCAAAAAAATCCACGGCCAAAAAAGGTGAGCTTTTAGCGATTGTCGGCAAAGGCATCACATTTGATACGGGCGGAATCTCGCTCAAACCGGGCGAGGGAATGGACGCGATGAAATACGATATGTCAGGCGGCGCAAGCGTGCTTGGGACAATGCGTGCGATTGGTCTCTTGAAACCATCGGTTCCGGTTCTCGGAATTGTTGCGGCGGTCGAAAATATGCCTGACGGAAAAGCAACGCGTCCGAGCGATGTTGTCACGGCTTCAAACGGCAAAACCGTTGAGATCCTGAACACCGATGCCGAAGGCCGTCTGGTTTTAGCGGATGCTGTTGCCTATGCAGAAAAACAGGGCGCAACGACGATCGTTGATATGGCGACTTTGACCGGAGCGGTGATCATTGCGCTCGGCGATCTGAATACGGGAATTATGGGCAATGACCAGGGATTAGTTGATGAAATTATTGCTTGCGGCAAAGAAACAGGCGAAGATTTCTGGCAGCTGCCGGTCAGCAAGGCTTACAGCAAACAAATCAAATCGGACATTGCCGACATTAAAAATATCGGTCCTTCGCGCAAAGCCGGAACGATTATGGGCGCAGTCTTTATTCAAGAATTCATTGATAAAGCGAAATGGGCGCATCTCGACATTGCCGGCACCGCCTGGAATGATGCCGAAAAACCCTATCAGGCAAAAGGTCCAACCGCGGTTGCAGTCCGAACTTTGGTTAAGATGATCGAAAAATCTCAATAAATTCGAAATTACAAGTTTTAGGTTTCAAGATCTAATTTAGGGATTTTTAGCCTGGAACCTGAAATCTGAAATTCGGTATTAAAAAAAGGTTGGTGAAAATATTTCATCAGCCGTTTTTTTTCGGAAAGCCTGTTATAATTGCATCAATTAACTGAAAAAACGGTATCATAACCCTTTGTTAAAATAGAATCATGATAGAAAAGTCCAAAATTGCTTTTAGGAGCAGCAATTTAACGAATCTTTTGATAATTTCGGTTCTGTTTTTGTTTGTTTCGGCTTGTGTTTTTAATTCAAGCAAAGAAAGCGAAAAGGTTGATTCAAAAACTTCTCCGACGGCAACGGCACCTCCGCCCGCTAATTCTTCAAACAACAGATCTAATTCCGACAAATTACCTAAAAAAGAAGATAAGGGCGACTTTCTTGTAAAGCATCTGGATGTCAAAAATTCCCGTTACAACGAAATTGACCAAAAGATCAAGAATGAAAAACTCTTGGAAAAAGCCGCGGACGACTTAAATAAAGCTTTGAGTTTGCCCAATGATATTTATTTGCGTTCAAAAGATTGCGGCGAACCGAATGCTGAATTTGACCCATCAATTCAATCAATCACGGTTTGTTACGAATTGATGGAGCATTTTTACGATCTTTATCGCAGCGAGGGAATGAAACCCGACGATGCCGACAAAAAAATGTTTGCCGCCGTGCGTTTTGCGTTTCTGCACGAGGTCGGTCACGCATTGATCTACAATTACAATTTGCCGGTCGTCGGCAACGAAGAAGATGCTGCCGATCGTTGCTCTTCTTATATCAATATCGAAGAATTAGGCGATGATGGTGTCAAAGCCGTGCTGGCCGCGGCCGATGCGTTTCGTATTGATTCAAAGCAATCTGCTGCGACGAAACGCGATATGGCGGACGAACATCTTCTTCAGGAACAGCGATTTTACAATTCGCTTTGTATGATCTATGGATCAAATTCGGCGAAATATGAATATTTTGTGACAGACGGATACTTGCCCAAAGAACGCGCCGTACGATGTCCGGGCGAATATCAGCGAACGGTCGACTCTTGGATAAATTTGTTAAAACCATGGCGCAAGGACAAATAGTGTTTTAGTTCAAAGTTTGGAAATGCAACTTTTTAGGTCATCGAGTAGAATCTGAAAATAAATGATCTTTGAATTGGAAGATTCTGCCTTTGCTAACGGGTTAATTCGCAATTGGACCATTGGCTTGGGCGCAATTTAATAAAATATCAATCATCCGAATTAGCTTTAGCTAAAGCTCTTGAGGAGTTGTATTAGTTTACGTTTTGGCTCATGCCTTCATAAAATTCAACGTTTTTCCGTCAGCTAAAGCGGAATCTTCCAGGCCATAAAATCAAAGACCTAAACAGTTACGAGGAGATTAAAGAAGAAAATGAAGGAAATTATTAACGGAATTGTTTTTGGAAAAAATTCGATAGTCAGCGGTTTAATCGCTGTTTCGCTCATAATGGCGATCGGTTTAGGCTGTTTTTGCAATAAAGATAAGTTTAATCTTGCAAATACCGGTTCAACCACGCCGACACCCAATACGTCACCAAGCCCTTCGCCAACAAAATCTTATACCAAGGCAAATGCTGCAAAAGGCGAAATTCCGACGGATGACGAGATGCAGGAAATCGTCAAAAAGACGCTCCTTGATTTTAATGACGGACTTCAAAAAGAAGATTTTACTGATTTTCACGCGACTCTTTCAAAAGTCTATCAAAAACAAAGAACACCTGAGGAAATGAAAAGCAAATTCCAG